>JBFLXS010000044.1 GCA_040755795.1 bacterium
CTTCAAAGGATAAGTTGCAAAAAAATCATCAGGCTTTTGAGCCTAATTTTGCCATCTTTGAGCAAAATAAACAGATTGATAAGGATTCAGATAGACTCAATGGCTCCTTAAATTAACGAAACTCCAGTTAACTCTCTAAACTCTCTAAACTCTCTAAACTCTTTAAACTCAAAAAAGGGGGTAAATTGATGTTACTTAATTCTTTCTTTGGTTTATTTTCTAATGATATTGGGATAGATTTAGGGACAGCCAATACTCTGGTGCATGTTAGGGGTGAAGGTATTGTTCTTTGTGAACCGTCAGTCGTAGCTATAGAGCGAGAATCAAGAGCCGTTTTATCCGTGGGAGAAGAAGCTAAACGGATGTTAGGACGGACACCAGGAGATATTATTGCCATCAGACCATTGAAAGATGGTGTAATTGCTGATTTTGAGATTACGGAGCGAATGATTCGTCATTTTATTACCAAAGTCCATAATCGACGGGCATTGGTTAGACCGAGAATTGTAATTGGTGTTCCATCTGGAATAACTGAGGTAGAAAGAAGGGCAGTGCGTGAAGCCGCAGAACAGGCAGGAGCAAGAGAGGTTTATCTCATTGAAGAACCTATGGCCGCCGCTATCGGCTCTAATATTCAAGTTTATGAACCAGCAGGAAATATGATTGTTGATATAGGTGGCGGCACAACCGAGGTAGCGGTTATTTCCTTAGGTGGGATGGTTGTGAGTAAATCCATTCGGATTGCTGGCAATGAAATGGATGAAGCACTGGTTCAATATACGAAAAAAACCCATTCACTCCTGATTGGCGAACGCACCGCTGAAGAACTGAAGATTAAAATTGGCTCCGCATATCCATTACCAGAAGAACAATCAATGGAAATAAAAGGCCGAGATACAATGACTGGCCTACCAAGAACACTTAGAATTACATCAGAAGAAGTCCGAGAGGCATTAAAAGAACCTATCAGTTTTATTGTCGAAGTAGTTAAAACAGCATTAGAGGAAACACCGCCAGAATTGGCATCAGATATTGTTGACCGAGGTATAGTTTTATCTGGTGGCGGTGCCTTGTTACGCGAGTTAGATAGGTTACTTTCTCAAGAAACAAGATTACCAGTTATCTTAGCGGATGACCCACTGAGATGTGTTGTTATTGGAACAGGTAGATATTTAGATGAGTTGAAAAATTTACATATGGCTCGTAAAAAAGGAGGGATGAGGTGGAGCACTACTTTTAGAACAGGAACAGAAGAAGAAGGTTCCTGAAAAAAATTTCCACCTGTGTGATTAGATTAATTCACCGCAGAGACGCAGAGGAACAGAGAAGATATGGAAATAAATTAGATAACAGAAAAGATTATTGGTGCAATCATGGTAAAATACATAGGACATCACAACCAAATTTGTTAAGCAATCATGATATCTCGGTCCTTAAAAGCTTGCTCTGATGAAAATCAGAGCTTGTCCTGATGAAAATCAGGAATGGAATGAAGCATCTGGTAAATAGTTTTTAATTTTTTTCTCTGCGTCTCTGTGTCTCTGCGGTGAACGGTTACCAATTTTCAAAGAAGAGGATACTAAAAATGGCTGGTTTCTTATGGAAACATGCAAAAACAAATGTTATTATTGTTTTACTATCTATTTCTATTATTTTAATGGCTAGTCATACATCCTTATCCACAGGATATTTAAAACGAGGAATTATGAATATCCTGCTTCCTTTTCAACTTCTGGGGGCAGAAATAAAATTTTCTACAAAAGACTTTTTCTCTACGATTAAAGAACTTCAATCAATACGAAATGAAAATCAAAGACTTAGAGAAAAAGAGAGATATTTTGCCTCAGAACGCAAAGAATGGCAATCTGCATTAAATGAAAATAAAAGATTAAAAAAACTATTAGACTATAAATGCAGGCTTCCTTATGAAACTATAGCGGCAAGGGTCATTAGTTACGACCCAAGTAATTGGACCAACACGGTCATTATTGATAAAGGGAAAAAGGATGGGATTTATAAACTTGCGCCAGTAGTTACTTATCAAGATGGAAAAGAAGGATTAGTGGGAAGAGTCATTGGAGTAGAAAATCATTCGGCTTCAGTTTTACTCCTCAATGACCAGAATAGTATGATTGGCACACAAATCCTCCGCTCTAATGAAAAAGGAATTATCGAAGGGGATAACTATAGATTTTGTAAATTAAAATTCTTACCTTATGATGCGGATGTGGTTAAAAATGATATTGTGGTTACTTCAGGAGATGGTGGGGTTTTTCCAAAAGGATTATTTGTAGGATATGTAGTCTATGTTGGATTAAAAGACCGTGGTTTGTTTCGTGAAGTGGATATTCTGCCGGCGATTAAATTCTCTAAATTGGAAGAAGTATTGGTAATTGTAAGTAAAGAAATATCTAAACCCAGTTTAAAAAAGATAGAGGAGAAGAATTATTTAACAAATAAACCAACCAATGGTAAAGGAAATGGTTAAGTGTATTGGGTAATGTGGATTGGAATAATTATTCTATGTTTAGTTGGACAAACAGTCTACGCAGATGTCTTAACTATTTGTGAAATAAAACCAGATTTACTCCTGATTATAATAATCTTTTTTGCCTTTAAACACTCATCATTTGAGACAGGAATAATAGGATTTATCGCCGGGATATTACAGGATAGTCTTTCAGGTATTAATCAGGGAATTAATACCTTTACAAAACTGATTATTGGATTATCAGTAAGTAGTATAAAAAAAATCCATAAAGAAAATTTGATTTCTATTTCTTTATCTATTTTTATATTTACACTCATCCAGAATTTATTAATCTTTGCCATTCAATCTATATTCATTATTTCCCCTGGAATTTCCTCACTGAATAGAGTTTTTTTTATTGCCATTTATAATACCATTCTGGGGATTCTTATTTACCCGATAATCCACAAAATAAAATCAGGAGAAGGATAATGCATATTGAACCGACTGAGTCTGAATTAGAAAGATTACGGCAAAGACTTGTTCGATTAACTACAATTATTATCATCGCTTTTGCCATATTAATTGTTAAAGCAATCTATTTACAGATAATAAAAGGAAATTATTATCAAAAGGTCTCGGAAAATAACCGTATTCGGTTAATACCAATTACTGCTTCAAGAGGAATGATTTATGACTGCAATGGGAAGATATTAGCCCAGGATATACCTTCATTTGACATTGCCATCATTCAACTTGGCTTGAACAAAAATGAAATAGAACAAACACTAATCAAGTTAAAAGAGATAGTAGAAATTAATCTAAAAGAGGTGCTGGAGAAGATTCAGGCGAAAAAAAATAAGCCTTTTGAACCCACAGTAATCGTTGCTGATGTAGACCGTGAAATCCTGACTAAAATCGCTGAACGAACAACCGAATTACCAGGTATTATAATTCAAGTTAATCAAAAACGATATTATACCTATGGTCCCATTTGTAGTCATCTCTTAGGATATATTGGTGAAATTAGTAAAGAAGAACTTATCCGTAAATACAATGATGGATATAAATATGGTGATTTAATTGGGAAATCAGGGATTGAAGGATATTATGACCTTTCTTTAAGAGGCAAAAATGGTGGGAAACAAATTGAAGTTGATGTTCGCGGAAGACAATTACAGGTTTTAGGTAATATGGAACCAATCCCTGGTAATAATCTAATTTTGACCATTGATAAGCGGTTACAAGAAATAACCAATGAGGCTCTTGGTGAGAAATCCGGGGCAGTAGTCGTGATGAATCCTAATAATGGTGAAATATTATCTATAGTTAGCAAACCAGGTTTTGACCCAAATATGTTCTTAGGGCATATGACTTCTACTCAGGCTAAACAGATATTTTCTGATAAACAATATCCATTACTTAATCGGGCAATTCAAGCACAATATTCCCCCGGGTCCGTATTTAAAATTATCGTGGCGACCGCGGCATTAGAAGATGAAATTATAAACGAGGACACAAGATATTCTTGTGGGGGAATATACTGGTTAGGGAATAAAAGGTTTATTTGTTTCCAAAAAGAAAAACATGGCTCTGTAGATGTTATGGATGCACTTGCTCATTCCTGTAATATCTTTTTCTATCAAGTTGGGATTAAATTGGGGATAAATAAAATCTCAAAATTTGCCCAGCAAGTAGGATTAGGAGAGAAAACAGGCATTGATTTACCTGCTGAAGCAAGTGGATTAGTTCCTACTCGAAGATGGAAAGAAGAAAAATTTAAAGAATCATGGTATTGGGGAGAAACAGTTAATTTGAGTATCGGTCAGGGATATATTTTAAGCACACCACTACAATTGGCCTGTGCTTTAAGTGCAATTGTAAATGGTGGCAAGATCATTACACCACGAATAGCTAAACAAATGGTAGATTCTTCTGGAAATATAAAGATATTTAATCCCTGGGTAAAAAGGATTATTCCTTTATCAAATCAGACTCAAAAAGTAGTATTCAAAGGATTAGAGGATGTCGTGGCTAAAGGAACAGGTCAAAAGGCTTATTTACCTTATTTAAGAATAGGTGGTAAAACAGGAACGGTGCAAAATCCTACCGGGGAAGACCATGCCCTCTTTGTTTGCTTTGCCCCGGTGGATGACCCGAAAGTAGTTATCGCCGTTCTTGTCGAACATGGAGGTAAAGGCGGTATAGAAGCAGTTCCAGTCGCAAGAAGAATTTTAGAACAAATGGATTGGTCGATATTTAAAGAAAGTGGAGAGGTTAAGGGTTAAGAAAGAAATCGGCAGAGAAAAATTACATCTCCTTCCGTGGCTCAACCTTCTTTAAAAAGGAGAAACGGACATGCCCACAGGGAATGGACACAAAGGAGGATGAAAATCGGGCATAGAGATTAGAGATTAGAAATTGGAGATTAGAGATTAGCAAGAGTGCAGGTTCTAATTCACTAATTCTCTAATCTCTAATTAACTATTTTCAGGAGAACGCTCATGAACCGTGGGTTCACAACAGGAGAATGAAAATAGGGGAAAAACAGGGTGGAGGAAAGATTTTCTCTCTACTCTCTACTCTCTACTTTCTACTCTCTACTTCCTATTTTCAGGAGAACCTATGCTTAATTTTAGTCTAAAAAGAGGGTTTGATTACATTATCTTTAGCTCTGTGATTTTAGTTGCCTGTCTGGGGATACTTATGATTTACAGTGCTACTCAATCATCAGGCTCTAATGTCTTATGGCTTAAACAAACGATGTGGTTTGGAATAGGACTTTTGGGGTTAATCGCTACCGTTTCATTTGATTATCAACTATTAGGTAAATACTCACGAATATTGTATATTCTGGCGATAGTTTTATTAATATTTGTATTGGTGGGAGGTCCTTTGATTCGTTGTGCAAGAAGTTGGGTAGTGATAGGTCCTTTTTCATTTCAACCTGCAGAATTCGCTAAATTAGCCACAATTATTATCCTGGCTGAATATCTTTCAACTAAACGAGAAGGATTAACCTCGATTGAAGAATTTATCTATCCAATGGGATTAGTTGCCTTACCGATGTTTCTTATTCTGATGCAGCCTGATATGGGAACTACATTAGTTTTTCTACCAGTAGTATTAGTTATGCTTTATATCACAGGGGCTAAACCAGTCTATTTAGTTTCATTGACCTCGATAACTATTTTAATTATGGTTTTTTCCTTATTTTTAAGCTGGGAACAACTTCAGATAGTTCATAAAATACCTGTTATCCATTTTCTATATCTGTCTATTAGTTCATTTAAACATACTTTAATCTCTTTACTTTGTCTATCTGGACTTACAGTAGCCATATATTATATTACAAAATTATTTAGAAAGGGTATTTCCTTTAATAAATTTGGGTTAATATTAGGAATTATCACTATTAGCCTTCTTGTTTCGTTAGTTGCCAATGGGTTTTTAAAGGATTATCAAAGAAAACGACTTGTGGTATTTATTGACCCGGGGATTGACCCTTTAAGTGCCGGGTATAATATTATTCAATCTAAAATCGCCATAGGCTCCGGTAGACTATTGGGTAAAGGAATTTTTCAAGGCACACAAAGTCAACTGGGTTTTTTACCTGAGCGTCAATCTGATTTCATCTTCTCAGTTATCGGGGAAGAATTAGGATTTATCGGGGTAATTATTACTTTATTGCTCTTTTTAATTATTATCTACCGCGGTATTTATATCGCCTTTTCTTCAAGGGATAATTTTGGTTGTTTATTAGCCTCGGGGATAATTACTATGATTGCTGTCCAGGTCTTTATGAATGTTGGTATATCTCTGAGTATAATGCCGGTAACCGGTCTAACCTTACCTCTGGTAAGTTATGGTGGCTCTTCACTTTGTGTCACTATGGTTTCTTTAGGCATACTTTTAAATATTAGATTAAGAAGATATATGTTATAAAATGATAAAATTATTAGCCCCCGCAAAGATAAATTTATTTTTAAAGGTCATCGGTAAAAGACAGGATGGTTACCATGAGTTAGAAACTATCTTGCAAAAAGTCGAATTATACGATACTATCATTTTAGAAAATAAGGATGGCGGAATTGAATTAGAATGTCCAGAGGTTGCTGGTGTAGAAAATTTAGCCTATAAAGCGGCTAATCTTTTAAAACAAGAACTAAAGGTCAAAAAAGGGGTAAAAATAAAGATTGAAAAAAATATCCCGATTGGAGCAGGTTTAGGTGGAGGCAGTTCTGATGCAGGAACCGTATTAATTGGCTTGAATAAATTGTGGTCATTGGGATTGAGTCAAACTGAGATGATTCTCCTCGCTTCTAAATTGGGGGCAGATGTCCCTTTCTTTATCATTAACCAGGGATTATCTTATGCAACAGGAATTGGAACAATCCTTACTCCTTTACCTCCTTTACCACAATTCTGGGTGATTATAATCTGGCCTAAAATAAAAATTTCTACGGCTAAAGTATATGAAAATGTAAATTTTATGTTGACAAATAAGCCAATAAAGAGTAAAATAATATTAGATGTCGTTAAAGAAGGTAATATAGAACAAATTTCAAATTTGCTTTACAATACATTAGAAGAAATTGTGCTCCTGCAATATCCGGTGATTAAAAAATTAAAAGAAAAACTCATTAATCTCGGTGCTCTGGGGGCTCTTATGTCAGGTAGTGGGTCAAGTATTTTTGGAATTGTTAAAACAGAGTTAGAGGCAGTTAACATCTATGATAAATTAAAAGGGGGGGATGAGATAATCTTTGTGACAAAAAATATGCAATAAATAGTAAACAGTCGTCAGTAAAGAAAAATAACTGTAACTGTTCACCGCACAAACACACAGAGAGAGTAGAGATTTTAATCTCTTTTATGTTGCAGCCAGATATACCCGTTAGGTATAATAGGCTATTCCAGATGCCAGTTTCATGTTAAAATCCCTCCTGAGATAACAAAGGCTATTATGAATTATATTGGTGAAATAAATAATCTCTGTGCAATATTATCATACGGGTATAGTTATACCAGAAGAGGAGGTAAAAAAGAATGTTTAAAACAATCCGTGGTATTTATGAAAATAGACAGATAATGCCTATTGAACCATGCGACTTAAGACCTGATATGGAATTTCTGATAACAATAATAGAAAAAGAAAGAAATCAGAACAGAGGAGTGAAGGATAAATCAGCATTTATCAGGTCTGTGCAGGGGAAATATAAACATCCTGAATTCAACAGTGAGGTCTTTGCGGCAAGAAAAAGAGAAGAAAAAGAGATTGAAAGGAGAAAGTTCGAGTGAATGTATATGTCTTTGATGCCTGTGCTCTCATTGCTTTTTTGGGTAATGAAGACGGTGCTAATATAGTTAGAGAAATGTTGGAAAAAGCAGGTCAGGGAGAGGATAGAATAATAATCCATAGCAATAATCTATGTGAGGTCTATTACGACCACTTGAGGGTCTTTGGTGATAAGAAGGCAGAAACAATGATTGAAGAAATATTAGAGTTGCCTTTGGAGATTATTAGTGAGGTAAGTATCCCACTTCTTAAGCTGGCTGGTAAGTTTAAGGTTGAAAAGAGTATTTCCTTTGCTGACTCCTTTGTGTTAGCATTGGCAAAAACTGAAAAAGCGTCCATTGTTACCACTGACCATCACGAATTTGATAGGATCGAAGAAGAGGGTAATATTCCTTTTATATGGATTCGTTAAGAAAAAGATTTGTTAGGGGAAAAATGGTGGGGTCAGACCTCGAAGGCTCCAAAGGCCCTCTAACTACTCTTAAAGAGGTGAATCAATGGAAATTACTAACATTCGGGTTAAACGAATAGAGAATGACTCGAAATTAAAGGCGTGGGTATCAGTAACATTTGACGATGTATTTGTGGTGCATAACATTAAAGTCATTCAGGGACAAGAAGAAATGTTTATCGCTATGCCTAATAGACTGACAAAAGATGGGGCATTAAAAGATATTGCCCATCCCATTAGCGTTGAATTTAGACAAACACTGCAAGATAAGGTATTAGAAGCATACCAGCATGCATAATAAAGAGATAGGCTAAGCAGAAGCAGAAAGAGAAGTTTTTTTGCTCTCTTTCTTAACCGCGACCTTGACTTTCTGTTAATTGGGGTGTCGCCAAGTTGGTAAGGCACGGGACTTTGGCTCCCGCATTCGGAGGTTCGAGTCCTTCCACCCCAGCCTAAAAATGCGTAACTATTCACCACGAAGGGCACGGAGAGCACGAAGTGAAATTTGATGAATTATCTAATAAAGTTAGCAAATATCAAAGTTGGTGTATTGATAAATTTCAATGTGGAAAGATTGAAAGAAGGCATAAAAAGATTTGTCTTGTCCAATCTCCCTGCCCTTCGTGCTCTTCGTGGTGAATAGTTACTGCTGAATAGTTACTCGAAAGAAAGAATTTATGGAAAACCGAATTACTATAATTATTTTAGCCGCAGGATTAGGAAAGAGGATGAAATCTGATTTGGCGAAGGTGCTTCATAAACTGTGCCATAAGCCAATGATAGAATATGTCCTAGACACTCTTTCCTTTTTTTTATCAGCAAGAATTATTATTGTTGTTGGACATCAAAAAGAAAAAATAGCCCAATTAGTTAAAAATAAAAAGGTAGAGATAGTTGTTCAAGAAGAGTTACTCGGGACAGGACATGCTGTTGCTCAAACAGAAAAGATATTGTCTGATTTTGAAGGGAATATATTAGTCCTTTGCGGAGATACTCCTTTACTAAAAAGTAGCACTCTTGAAAGGTTAATTCAAACTCATCAACAATCTAATGCAACAGTAACAATCCTTACAACAACCATAGATGACCCAACTGGATATGGCAGAATAATAACAGATGCCTCTGGGAATGTATGTGAAATTATTGAGGAAAAAGATGCCACAGAGCAGGAAAAGGCAATTAACTTAATTAATACAGGAACTTATTGTTTTAAAAGTAAGGATTTATTTTCTGCCCTAAAAAAGATAACGACGGATAATAAACAAGGCGAATATTATCTAACTGATGTTGTTGGAATTCTAAAAAAACAGGGAGAAAAAATAATAACCCTTCAAATACCTGACCCAATCGAGGTAATAGGGATAAATACACAGGATGACCTGAAGGAGGCTGAAAAGATAGTCACTGCTTATGTAAAAGGCAGTCAGTAATTATAATTAATAGTGAGGGTTAAGTTTATCCGAAAGCGTTCAAAATATGAAGGGTAGATGATGAGTTTTAAAGAAAAGGTTTTTCTCTTTTTAAGCAATAGGGAGAGGTCGAATATTCATCCTACTGCTTTTCCTCTTTTATCCTACTCCTATAGTGGTGATGAGTCTCTATGAATAGGGGTTTTCCCTCTTGAGAGCTGACATTACCCGAAAATTTCAAAATTTGGGTAGCCGTAATTTCTAACTTGTGATTTTATGTGGTTTTTTCACGCAAGATAAAACCACAACTATTATTTATCTTTGTTTCATATTTTAATGCCTTAAATACTCATTAACTTTTCATTTTCCCCATTTTTTTTGGGGTAATGTCAGCTCTTGAGAGGGGTTAGGGGTGTGTCTTTCATGGCATAGGCCGGTAGGTCGAAGAATATATTACTTACGACCTACTGCTATATCAGTAGATAACTGACTAATGACCAATGACTAATGTAGGGAAAAAAGATGATTGGACACAATTACTCAAAAATACAGGTAGTTAGAAAAAAAATCAAACTGAAACTTTTGACACTACCCTACTTAACAAATGAGGTAAAGAAATGAAGAAAATTTTATCTTTGGTGGTTTTGGGACTGATTTGGGGGTATGAGACAAAGGCAGGGGATTTGTATGTGCCATCAGGAACTTATACTACCATCCAATCTGCCATAGATGCCGCAGTAAATGGTGATACCATCTATGTTGGTTCTGGAACCTACAATGAGGCAATTTATATCAATAAAAGGATTAGTATAATTGGAGCGGGTGCAAATGTTTGCACAATTACAGCCATAAGTTTAGGCAATACAAATACCGTTACCTTTGATGGAGAAAATGCAAATGGGACCATTACGGGTTTTACAGTAACCGGGGAGATGACAATAACAGATTTTCCACTAACTCGGGCAAGTAGAGGCGGGTTTTATAACACTGGCAACGGAATATATTGCCTGAATGGTGCAAACCCAACCATCATAAATAACACCATCTCAGGGCACACTGTATGTGGCATCTCCTGCTACTACTCTTCCCCAATCATCATTAACAATACAATATCAGAGAATGGAGATGTTAGCCTCTTCTGTTACAACTCCTCCCCAATTATCACAAATAATACAATATCAGGTAATAATTGGGTTGGCATTTACTGCGACAATGAATCCTCTCCAACCATCACCAATAATACAATATCAGAGAATGGAGAAGTTGGCATTTCATGTTATTCCTCTTCCTCCCCACATATCGTCAATAACATAATATCAAAGAATAATTGGAATGGTATCTTCTGCTCCTCCTCTTCCCCACAAATTATCAATAACACTATATCAAGGAATACTTTTTATGGCATTTCTTGTAGATTCTCATCTCCAGTCATCACCAACAATATCATTACTGAAAATGGAAGAACGAGCGATGAATATTTTGGAATTTTATCGGATAATTCATCTCCTCAAATCAATTACAATTGTGTTTGGGGTAATGGTCAAAGTGGCAACAATAGTTATTCTGGATGCTCTGCAGGACCAAACGACATCTCCTACAATCCTCAATTCATCAGTAATGGTAATTTTCACCTTCAACCCCTATCTCCCTGTATAGATGCAGGTTCAAACACAGCCATAGGTACTATTACAACGGACAAAGATGGAAATCCTCGTTTTGTTAACGGTATTATAGATATAGGCGCCTATGAATATCAAAGTATGCAACAGGAAGGAATAATTTCATCTTTGGGGACTTTGTCTTACTCAACGCAGACTACTTTTGCTGAAACGATAAATAAGAAAATACTGATGCTGGAAAATACAACCGAGGATATCAGTTTTGAAGATTTTGAAGAGATAATGATTAAAACAGGTCGCTTTGCTAATAATGGCTTTTTTAAAAGCAAACTTATACTTGGGGAGAGTTCATATTTAATAAACGGTTCGCTTTATCAAAAAGAGGGCAAAATACACCTAAATGGTGTTCTGGAAGGAGGATTTGGAATAATAGAGGCGGTTTTGGGCTCGCAGACATATTATGGCACAGTGACTTGTCTTGAAATAGAAAATCAGAGTATCATTAGTCAAGAGGCAGGTTTTGGAGGGAATATAACCTCAATGGAGGAAGAAGAATATCCTGCGACTAAAATGCATTATCGCCAAATAGATGCTGACTTAGGCACAATTTCTTTGGTAGCAACAATGGTAAAAATAGATGATCCCAATAATCCTTATAATGATGAAGGATTTGCCATAATCTCTTATAGCTCAGCGTATGGTTTTGGTGAGGGATATACCTATGTTCAAGATAGGAGGCTTGAAGGTATTTTTAAACAACCATTATATGGTTTGATATTAGGTAGTATAAATGAGTCAGAAGGTTTATTAGTTTCAATAATCCAGGTAGATTATGGTTTGCCTGCTAAATCAGATGTAGATGTTGAAATCTGGGGACCTGGTAGGGTAAGCCCAGGCCAGATAATTACATATATGATTAACTTAAGGAATAGCGGATTGGTTTCTGCCAAAGATATATCAATAATCGCCTCACCGCCAACATTTACCGATTATATTTCAGCCTCAGATAACCATACATACTTTACCATTGCCCATTGGGAGGATATTGAGCATTGGCAGACAAGCAATGTAATCCAGGTTCCAAGGATAAGGTGGGATTTTTCGGAAATTCCCGCAATGTCCGTAACAACTTTAAATTTCCAGGTAAAGGTTAAGTGGGGATTGCCAGAAGGATTAAGCGAAAGCCCAGAGGTCTACATCTGGCCAAAAGCTGAGGCAGACGATTTTTATCCAACTTATGACCCGGAGGGAGGTCATGACTTTGATGGAGAGGAGGAATAACATGTTTAAATTAATATTATTGTTGAGTTTAATCTTTTGTGAGACTGGTTTTGCTAAGACCGACCAACCAAAACATCTTTGGAAGAGGGAATTTAAAACAGAGATAAACGCCCTTGCTCTAAGTAAAGATTCTTCAAAAATAGCCTTGACAGTAAAACCTGAAATTAAAGAATATAAAGAAGATAAGGATAAAAATTATTATGATGATAAAAGGATGGAATGGTTTGGCAGCAAACTTTATTACCTTGACAACAAAGGAAAAGTATTGTGGGAATATGAGGCAAAAAAGATGGAGGAGTTAGATAATGTTGTAATGAGTGAAAATGGAGATTATATAGCTTGCTCTGTAAAAGAGCTTATAACAGAAGATAGGGAGATAGGGTATTATATAGGCTCTTCTGGTAAATATAAATATGAAATAAAAAAATGGCAAGAGTGGAAATATAAAGAAGCCCGATTTTTTAATTCAAAAGGAAAATTGCTGTGGTCATTTAAAGGGAGAATAGACCAGTGCCAAATCTCATCTGATGGAAATTATATATTCCTCATTCCTGAGGCAGATGAAGAACATAATCCATTTGATAATTTTTATTTCCTGAATAAAGAGGGAAAAAAGATTTGGGAAATTTCACCTGGAAAATATCGTACAACATATTGGATGGCAAATGATGCTAATCGGATAATTATTGCTGATACATTATACGATAGAAATGGAAAAATATTATGGAAACTGCCTCCAAATAATTTTTTTGTTCGGATTTCAAAAAATGGTTCGTATGCCACAGTGCATTATATTCCTCCTTATGATGTCCAAGAAGTATGGAGTGGATATATAAAAATCTCTTGTGCTGATTTGAATCAAAAGAGGATTCTATGGGAAAAAAATGCTAAAGAAATAGATCCGTATTATTTTATAGATGAGTCAAAGGGATATTTAGTAACTTGGATGGACGAGCGGTTTGAAGAAGGAAAACTGAAGGAAGGAGAGATGAGGATATATGATTTGAAAACAGGCAAGATTATTAAGAAAACTCTAAACCCAACTGACTTTTTTAAATATGAAAAAACATACCTGAACAGAGGTAAAAAATACATTGCAGAGAAAGAAGGGAATTCCTTGAATTATTATACTTTGGGGGCTACTAAATGAAAGGAAAAATTATAGGTTTATTTTCAGTCTTTCTTTTGATTATTTTCATTAGCGAATTAATTGCCCAGGTAAGACCATGTAATATAAATTTCCCAACTACCCGTGGGGCAAGAACTTCTTCCCCCTTTGGTCCACGCTGGGGAGGAACCCATCAGGGAACTGATTATGCAGTACCAATAGGTAGCCCTGTTTATGCGGCTTATGATGGAACAGTCGGACGGAGAGGCTGGCAAAATGAATACAATCATAATGAAGGGTATGGACAAAGAATTTATATTAACCACGGCGATGGGGTAGAGACTATATATGGACATTTAAACGAAATAAATGTTAGGTCTGGTCAACAGGTCAGAAGGGGAGACCTAATTGGAAGAAGTGGAAATACAGGGCTTTCTACTGGCCCACATCTTCACTTTGGGATTAGCGTAAATGGGGTATGGCAAAATCCTCAAGATTGGACAACTGAGACCCACAAAGAGGAAAATGCAGAAAATGATAGAGAAGGTGATGAAGGAGAAGAAAGTGAGATTATTACCGCCCGCGACCCAAATGCAATGTATGGAAAGCAAGGTATGGTATCTGCGGGTGAGACATTGGAATACACTATTGAATTTGAAAACGAAGGTGAAGGAATTGCCTACGGCGTTTATATCACCGATAAATTAGATGAAGACTTTGATGACTCTACACTTCAGATCGTAAGTTTTGAAAGGGTTGACTGGCAAAATACTATTTCCACTCAAGCTAATTTTGAGTATAGATACTCCCCAGATACCCGACTGTTAACCATCTTTATTGATAACGGTGGTGAGGTGTTATCAAAATATGGAGGAAGGATAAAATATAGCATAAAGGTAAAAGATAATGCACCAGCCGGCACAGCCATTACCAACTATGCTACGGTCTATTTCCCAAGTGTGCCTGAGATAACACCAACAAATGCCATTGTCTCTATTGTTCCTCATCAAACAAGGATTGATTATATGGGAGATACGATGGTTTATCAAGGACAAATACCCGAGATTAAAGCAAAACTTAGAACAGAGGAGGGAAATATCATTCCATACCAACAGATTTTATTCAAAATAAACAATGAGGTCTATACATCAACCACACAGGTAGATGGGGTAGCCAGGGAATATCCAACGATTACCTCTCCTGGAACATATACCATAGATATGGAATTTCAAGGAGATGGATTCTATAATTTACCTTCATCTGGTGAAGGTAAATTGCAAGTTCTACCACCACCACCCATTTCTTATCTTGAGATTATAGCTCCTAAAACAACAACTACCTATTGTCTATTTGAATTAAATGTTACAGCAAGGGATGAACAGGGAAATATAGCCACAACAACAGCACAGGCAACCATAACCAATACCACCAATTCCATATCACCCGCTACCATAACATTAACCAACGGAAGCTGGGAAGGCCTTGCCGCTATAGCAACATCGCCAGATGGAGGGGTAGATACAATTACAGTCACATCCGGGATAATAACAGGGATAGCCACCATTACGGTTTATCTAACTCCAGGTCAAACGCAAACCATCACCAGCCATTTAGGAACAATTACCTTGCTTGAAACTGAAAGCCTGACTGAGGCTTTCTTTGTCAGCATTAAGGATGCAAGTAATTATTCAACATTTACAACAACCCATAAGCCGTCTGGAGATATTGGTCTTTGTATTGATGTTAATCTAACAGGAGTATCTGAAAATGAGGTAAAAGGGAGTGTTACCCTTTTTGTTGCAGTTCCATACCTTGAGGCAAATCTGGGCAAGATAAAGGAATCTACTTTGAAACTTTACACATTTAACGAACAAACAAAGATTTGGGAACAAGTCTCTGGTTCCTGGGTCGATACTCCAAACAATATTGTCTCTGGCACACTTACCCATCTTAGCCTCATTGCTCCTCTTGGTGTGATATCCTTTGCAGAAAATAATAATAATGCCTTTGCCTATCCTAATCCATGGAGGAAAAATAAAGATGAAAGATATATTTACTTTGGCAATATAAGTGAAGACTCTGTGATTAGAATTTATAACATTGTAGGTGAATTGATAGATGAAGTAGAGGTAAAAGAATATCCTCAAAGATGGGATGTTGTAAGTAAAGACATTGCTTCAGACATCTATCTCTATACAGTCACAGGAGGCAAAGGTGGAAAGAAGGTAGGGAAGATAGGGATAATAAAGTAGGGTTAATTGAAGGATATTTTTCGTCGTGAATTTTTCGACCTGTGCGGTTAGAAATTAGCAGGAATGATGGGATAAGGATATAAAGGTAGAAGTGTGATATGTCCCCCGCTGGCGGGGGATTAAGGGGGTGGCAAAGGATACCAGTTTCGCAGGCAAAGACCTGTCCTAAATTATATAGCTGATTTTATGTGTAAGGGATTAAAACTTATAATCGAAGTAGATGGATTGACTCATCATTGTGAAAAAACAGTGATAAAAGATAAGGAGAAGGATTTGATTAAAGCAGGGTTTAAGGTATTAAGGTTTTCTGATGAGGATGTATTAAATAGGATTGATGAAGTTACCCAGACTATTGAGATGGTTATAGACAGGAATTCACCTCCTAACCCCCGCCAGCGGGGGAGATCCTAACCGCACAGGTGGGAATTTTGCAAAAAAAGCATCGTAAAAAAAATAGGTAACCATTCAGTCCTGTGAGGGAAGGAAGAGCCTATCGGATAAAAAGGGAAGTAAAAAGTGGAAATACACATCCCTAATCCCTCTCAATAGGGGAACACTGTGGGTGAAGGGAAAATTCGAGGTGTGTGAAGACTAATAAAATCAACGCTCAATTTTATCCCAGAGCGTTACCTACTTTAAAGGAGGCAACTAAATGTCACAACTTAACGATATACAAGTATTTTCTGGGAATGCTAATCCAGAATTAACCAGAGAAATATGTGATTATTTGCAAATACCAGTTGGAGATATAGAAGTAAGTTCATTTGCCGATGGAGAGACCTGTGTTCATATCAATGAAAATGTTCGAGGAAAGGATGTTTTTGTTATTCAGCCTACCTCTCCACCAGGAAATCAAAACATAATGGAACTTTTAATAATGATTGATGCCTTTAGTCGGTCATCGGCGAAACGGATTACTGCGGTCATACCTTACTATGGTTATGCTCGTCAGGATAGAAAGGTTCAACCACGGGTGCCAATTAGTTCTAAGTTAGTTGCAAATCTCATTGTTGTGGCGGGCACAGATAGGGTTTTGACCGTCGACCTTCATGTTGGACAGATACAGGGTTTTTTTGACATACCGGTTGATAATCTATTTGCCACACCAGTCATCGTCGAATATTTCAAGAAAAAGGAAATAAAAGATTTAGTTTTAGTTTCTCCGGACCCTGGTGGTGTCGAGCGAGCACGAGCACTTGCCAGTAAACTCAATGCCTCTATTGCTATTATTGATAAACGACGACAAACCAAAAATAAGGCTGAGGTAATGAATGTTATTGGTGAGGTTGAGGATAAAAATTTAATTATCCTCGATGATATAATTGATACCGCTGGCACATTAACCGAGGCAACTAATGCCTTGAAACAAAAGGGGGCATTAGATATATATGCCTGTGCTACTCATCCAGTATTATCTGGTCCAGCAATTGAACGAATTAATAATTCACCGATTAAAGAGGTGGTGGTAACCAATACTATCCCACTAAGAGAAAAAGCAGAAAAAACTAATAAAATTACAGTGCTCTCTGTGGCGAAACTCTTAGGTGAGGCAATAAAAAGAACTCATCAAGAATCCTCAGTTAGCTCTTTATTTATTTAATGTTGGTAACTATTTACTTGATGTTCAAGTTTTTTAAAGGTATAAAGATTTAACCGCAAAGAGCGCAAAGGAAGATTTCGCAAAGGACGCAAAGGAAGGAAAATAAGGTGGTGAACAACCTATTGCTTTGTTAAGTTTGC
>JBFLXS010000045.1 GCA_040755795.1 bacterium
TAATTGGTTAAATAGTTTCGTCCTGAGCTCAGCCGAACGGTATTTAATTACCAGTTCAGTTACCAGAATCAAATTCCGTGCGTTATTTGTTCAACACGACACTAACTTTTGATGGACATTAATACAGACATTAATAATCCTATCAGTTAACTCTTCTTTTCTCCACTTCTCCATCTTCTCCCTTTCTCCTGAAAATAGGAAGTAGAGAGTAGAAAGTAGAGAGTAGAAAGTAAAGAAAACATCACTCCTCACGCCTATCTCCTTTTGGTCACTGGTCATTGACTAATGACCAGTGACTAATCACTCCAATCTCTCTCCCATTAATTTTCATCGTCCTTTGTGAGGCAGAGACTTATGAGCGTTCTCCTGAAAATAAGGAAATAGAAGAGTAGGAAAGGGAAACATTATGTGATGAACTTCTATTGCTGTACCAATTATTTGCCCTGTCCGTGCTTTTTCTAAAATCATTCTCTGTGTCTGTGCGTCTCTGTGGTGAACGGTTACAATTCTGCATTATTTGTAGTTAAGAAAAAGTTGTCCCCAGTCTGTTTTAAGCATCTCATTAACCCTTTTTTTCCCAACAGCAGGATACCAGTATAAATCATGATAAAGCCTTGATGCGGCATAAGACCAGGGGACGATTGGTGTGCGAAGTAAAATATGTTCAAACGGTTTGAGGAAACCGTGATATATTGCCTTCTGACCTTTACTGGCAAAGGTATCACCACACTTAAAGCCAAAGTTGACACCTGATATATCCTCACCCACTATCTCTATTTCATTTGGGTTACCACACCCCAGCCCCATTTCGTGTGCCAGCCGAATGAAGCCGAGCGAGAGTGGGTCAAATCCCTGGATTTTAGCGGAGATAGCATCAATTGCTACCTGGTCAGAACTGGCTAAGATGTAATCTATAACATGTGGTTCCATACAGCGTGGGCCAGGACCACTGCCCGCAATAGTTCCATCCATCACTGCAAAAATGCCGCTATGAATCTCCTTTTGAATAGTTAAAAGGTCAACCAGGGTCTCATGAATAACGCTGTGTGTCCAGTGTCTTTTTTGGGATAAAAGACCTCCAAAGGCATTCTTCATCGCCCCAGTAATCGTAGTGAACACATGCGTTTTCACTGTTGGCAGGTGAATGATACTCTTCCCCTGAAACATCTTTGGAATAAGAATACCTTCTGGATACACCTTATCCAGAACAAGCATTTTCCCTTTCGGTTCGTATCTTACCCACTCTATGGGTTTCTCATTCAAATAAACCGTAGATAGACCATATTTATCTATCACTAACTTATGTTTATTATTTACCTCTCCGATTCTATCATTGACGACAACAGTGCGATTATGGGCACCAATGATATTTTGTGGTGGATAGCCGTCATCAAGAAGGGTTTTTATTACTCCTTCTAATTGCCAGGGTGTAGTTGAGCACGCCGGATACCAGTGATGCCAGGAGATGTTAATTTTAAGAAGAACAACTTTATCCCTGGGTAAAAAGCTCTCATATTCGGCTAATTTCATTAACCGTTTATAATCCTCGAGTATCGTTTCCGGCTTTGTTTTTAAAACTGCAACTTTACTCATTTCTTTAAACCTCCTTCTGTTTGGTAAATGGTAACTGGTGAATGGTAATTAATTAGTGTTTATTTGGGGACACGACCTAAATTTTCATCCTCTTTAGCCAGACCATCTTCATATTTAAGAAAATATCTAAGAAGTGCGGCTAAAGCCGAAAACCAATAAAATGGTTCAAAGTCTGTCTTGTCTATAAATATGGCACTTGTCATATGTCCTATTAAGCCAATTTCAACTGCTCGACTTAGATTGTAAACATTAATCCCTTGAAATTCTTCTTTTGCTGATTTCCTTACCCGCCATAAATCTGTAAAATTAAAAAATAATAATAACAGGTAAGAGAATAAAGCAATAGTCCCCCCTTGAGCTAAGAATTTTATATATGTATTATGCGGAACAAGTTGTTCGATTTTACTATCCCATGGGAGATAGCCTCTAACTACATACTGAAAATTTTCCTGTCCTATACCAATTAAAGGATGCTCTTTCCACATCTCAATACCTGCCTTCCATACATCAATTCGATGAGTAGCTGAGGCATCCTCCTCATAACTCTTAATTGAATTCATTCTCTCCCAATAAATAGGGGGAGCAAACATTATTCCTAACCATATTATTCCACTTAATATAAGGAATGATTTTAATTTCTTTTTTGAGGTAAGGGCAAGGGATAGTAGAACTACTCCAGCACCAATAGAACCACCTCGAGAGGCAGTAGCAATGATAGAAAAGATTGAGATTGGTAAGAAAATAATACCCCCAATTTTCTCCAATCGATTCTTGCTAAAAATCTTATAGAAAAAAAATGGTATTGTCATTACGACCATATGGGCAAGGGCATTAGAACCCGCTAACTGCCCTCCACCTACCTCTACTCTCTTCATTGAACCTCCCAGAATGAATGTGCGGATGGATAAAAGAGCTAATCCCCCGCTACCTCCTGATACTATCCAATAGGCAAGATTAAGTCTTTTAAAGGAGTCTATTAAATTTAGAAAAAGGAGATAAAATAGCATTCTTTTAGCAAATACACCGGAGTCCTCAATAGACTTTTCTGGATAAACGGCATTAATAGTGGAAAGATATGCCACAGCTATTAGTCCTAAAATAGCAATGTTTTGCCAGCATTTAACAAATCTAAAATTTCGTTTAACTATCATATTAAATAACCAACTCCCCACAACTACTGGTGTTATGTAAAATATTGCCCTTGTATCTGATGGAGCATATTTTATATCACATGACATAAGAAAATATAAAAAGATTACGAATAGAACTCCCCAATAAGGCTCAAGGAGAATACCTATACCTCCCACAATACATAATCCAATCAGGGTCGCATTCCTGATGGAAACAAGAGGACATAAAAACAGAAATCCCATCGCCATACATAAAACTATGCTTACCGCAATCATTATTGCCGATGGTAATTCCTTATTATATTTAACCTCTATCCAGAATGAGGTTATCTTTTCTTTCAGAGTATTAAAATATTCCTTCATTTAATATATCTCCCTTACAGATTATTTATTAATAGCTGTTTTATCTTATAGCAGTCACTAACTTTCTGCCTTGATTTTTTAAAGATACTATCGACTATTTTTCTATCTCCACCATTTCTCCGGATTATCTCTACGATGTATTCATAAGTTTGTAGGTCTGTGCGAAGGACTTTTAGTCGTAGAGATGGGATAGGAATATCGAGATTAAATTTACTACCAGGATAAAAAGCTAATGCAGTGCCATCTTCTTCATCAAGATAGACATAAGGGTCATCTTTCCATGAGGCACAACTCCAGAAGCAAATTCCATCAACTTTTGCTTTCCATATTTCCCATAATATATCTATTTCTTTATCATCTTCATTGTCACAAAAAGATTTTTTATTTACCGCAGGCAGACTTCCATAAAACCAGATTTCTTCATCCTGCCTATGTCTATTTTCCGCATCAGAAATATCACTCCCCAGTCCAACATTCCATAATCCAACATAGCCATTTAGTCTTTTATCTGAGGAAAGATACTCATAATACCGACCAATATCAATTCTAAAAACAAACTTTGCAGATTTAGTATACATAATTTTCTTTCCCGCACCTATATTTTTAAATCCTTGTTTTGTTAATTCTGCATAGTATTTCAACGCATCATAATCAGCATAGGGATTTTGGGGAGATTCTTTAGATGGGTATCTGGGTTCATCCATCCGCCAGGGAATTAATTTAGACATCGTTGTTTTATGGTTAAAATATATCTGAAATTGGGTTTGTGTCCAACCCTGTTTATTAAAATAATCTTCAAATTGTTGACATATTCTTATATATTCTGTTCTATATTCTGGAGTCGTATATCGTCTTGAATTTTTATCTTCGCCCCATTTCGCCGGCCAATTACAATTAAATGGCAATATAAAAGATGATAATGGTCTGCCGGTCCCTCGCTTGCATTCACAAAAAATATTATCTTTTGGTGAGAAGTATTTATTAAACTGATTATAAAATGCCCTCCAATCCACTACCTTAATTTTATCCCCATTACCTTCAATAATGGGGGCATAATTCCCCTTCATTCCACCATCTTGATTATAGGATACTTCACTAAGGGTAAATCCATGTTCCCGTGCCATTTTATGAAATTTCTCTTCAATGGTTATGTATCGTGCATCTTTACGGTCAACATCAAATCCTTTTGATATCCAGATATAATCATTTAAAATAGCCTTTAATGAATAATCATCCGGAAGGACAAAATTTAATACCTTAAGTTTAATATTTAGTGTTTTAAGTAATTTTTTAGTCTGGGTAACCTTAAGAGTCCCTTGATAATCACCAGCAGGAATATTTTTAGGTATGTAAATATCACACCAGACAGCCTGGTTTTTTTGTCCGATAATAGGTTGGGTAGAAGCAGGAATATCAAATGGGGCACCATAGTCAGGGATTTCAAAAGGTATTAACGCATCCGGATACCATTCATTATTTAGTTTTATATACCACTCACGAAATAGCTCAATATTCTCTCTGCTTTGAATAACTCCCTGGCCTGTTAAATTACTGACTGAAATATCTACATCCTTAAGTTTTGTATTCTCTGCCTCAATAACTACTTGAAATCCTACATATTCATTCTTTGCCCCCTGAAGGGAAATAGTATTAAGGTTTTTATCAAAGAAGTAATTTTTGTCTTTATATTCGCCAATTATTGGTTTAGCGTTATATTTTCGCGGGTCTTCCTCATATACATTTCCAGTGATAGGATTGACCTTTTCATATTCTCCGGTTACCCAGATATTAACTGAAGAAAAAGCAGGAGAAGAAGATAATAGAATCAGTAATAATATGATAATCTCCATACTTACATAATATCACATAATTTAAAAAAAGTCAATTAGTAATTGACAACAGTTAAAATATATGTTAAACTATAAGAGTGAAAAATGAAAATGCCAGATGTATATTTTCACCTAAATCAATTGCGGTTATAGGCGCCTCTACTCATCAAGATGCAGTAGGCAGGATTTTGTTTGCCAATATATTGTTTTCTGGATATACAGGTATTGTCTATCCGGTAAATCCGAAGGCAAGAGGCATTTTAGGCGTTAGGGCATATCACTCTGTCTGGGATATTCCAGGGGAAGTAGATCTAGCTGTAATTATCGTGCCAGCATCAAGCGTGCCTGTTGTTATGGAGGAATGTGGAGAAAAGGGTATAAAAGCCGCCATAATCATCAGTGCTGGATTTAAAGAAATAGGTGAAAAAGGAGCAGAGATTGAAAAAACGGTGATAGAGATTGCGAAAAAATATTCTATTGCGGTTCTTGGCCCCAATTGTCTTGGTATAATTAATACTGACCCGGAGATTTCTTTTAATGCGACTTTTGTTACAAGTATGCTAAAACCCGGTAATATCGCCTTTATTTCTCAATCCGGTGCTCTGGGTGTAGCGGCACTTGAATATGCCTCAGAGAATAATATCGGGCTGTCAAAATTCGTCTCGATTGGGAATAAATCTGATTTAACCGAAACTGATATGCTGGCGATGATGAAGGATGACCCAAATACAGATGTGATTCTGCTCTACCTTGAGGACCTCACAGAACCAAAAAGATTCTTAGAACTGGCAAGAGAGATAACCGGGGATATTCCGAAAAGAAAGCCAATATTAGCCATAAAATCAGGACGCACTATCGAAGGAGCAAAAGCGGCTTCGTCTCATACCGGGGCATTAGCCAGTTCAGACGACGCTTATGAGTATTTCTTCCATCAATGCGGCGTGTTAAGGGTAGAAACGCTTGAAGAACTATTTGATTATGCCCGCGCATTTGCCAATCAACCACTTCCAAAAGGAAATCGAGTCGCAATTATCACTAATGGTGGTGGTCCCGGGATAATGGCAACAGATACCTGTATCAGATATGGCGTGCAATTAGCAGATTTTGATAAAAAAACCACTTCAAACTTAAAAAATGGCTTACCACCAACTTCAAACATAAATAATCCCATTGACCTTATTGGAGATGCCAGAGAAGACCGCTATGCACTTGCCTTGAAATCTGTTCTGGAAGATAAAAATGTAGATGGTGTCATAATTGTTATCTGCACTATTCAGCCAATAACTATCTTACAAAATATCGCTTATGTTATTACTGAAATGATGCCCAAATACCAGAAACCCATTATGGTTTGCTGGATGGGAATAACTGATATATCCAGTGTTTTAAAGATTCTTGATGAAAAAAATATCCCCCATTATAAATTTCCAGAAGTGGCGTCAAGAGCACTGGCAAAGATGTGCGAATATAGTCAATGGGTAGCACGACCTCGAACACAGGTTCGAATATTCAATGATGTTGATAAAAAGAAAGTAGAAGAAGTCATTTCTCTTGCAAAAACACAAAAAAGAAGATTTTTACCCGAGCCAGAGACTTATGAGATTTTAAAGGCGTATGGATTTCCTGTTTTAGACTTCCGATTAGCAAAAAATGAACAAGAAGCCACTCAATACGCTCAGGAAGTCGGCTATCCAGTAGCCTTGAAGATAGTTTCTCCAGAAATCCTTCATAAACTGGATGTGGGTGGCGTCCGATTAAACATTGAAAATGAAAAAGATTTGAGAAAGGCATATCAGGAGATGACTCTGAAATTTACTAACTACACTGTTTGGGGTGTCCTTGTTCAAAAGATGGCAAAGAAAGGGAAAGAAATCATTCTTGGAATGAATAAAGATTTACACTTTGGCAATTTGCTTATGTTTGGATTAGGTGGTGCTTATGTCGAGGTGTTAAAAGATGTAACATTCAGGATTGCTCCAATTCGTGAACTTGGTGCTTACCATATGATAGAAAAGATTCGCGGCTATAAAATATTGACCGGTTATCGAGGTGAAAAACCATCTGATATTGACATCATTGCTGAATGTTTAGAAAGGTTATCCCAGTTAGTATGTGATTTTGAAGAAATAGAGGAATTAGATATTAACCCTTTGATTGTGTTTGAAAAAGGTAAAGGGGCGAAGATAGTTGATGCCCGTATCTTGATATTATCCTTACCCATATCTTTTACTGGACAATGTTATTAACTATGCATTCATTCACAATTCACCATTCACCATTTTTCCCCTTTCCCATTTTTTCCTCTTTTCCCCTTTTTCCTTATGGACACCTGAACAGTTACAAAAAAAGATATTTTCCTCTCTGTTCCTCTGCGTCTCTGCGGTAAATTACCACCTGAACGGTTACCGGGAAAAGGTTATTTACTTTTATTACAGTCACCCTCAATTCAGCAATTCTCGGTGAAAATAAGAAATGGGTATTTATGAGGGTTTTTCGGGATTATGAAATATAGGTTTAGGATGGGGAAATTTTAAGCAATTTAGAGGAAGAAGATGTTTAAGAAGCAAAAAATGGCTTTAAGGTGGTTACCTGGACTGTTTATTTAGATTCACCGAGAATTGCTGTAAGTGGTAAAATTTAATTGACTTGTGAGGAGAAGTATGATATAATAGTGTGGTGTTGAGTAAGTTTTGCACGGAGTATCATCAGGTTTCGTAACCTGCAAACGGATAATTGGTAACTGGTAATTGGTTAAATAGTTTCGTCCTGAGCTCAGCCGAACGGTATTCAATTACCAGTTACCAATCACCAGTTACGAGAATCAAATTCCGTGCGTTATTTGTTCAACACGACATAGTGCAAGTCTTAGTCAACACGACACTAGAAATCAGTAGCCATTGAAATTTACTTATGGAGATGATAAATGAATCAGAATATTTTAGAGATACTTTTAATCGCACCACCTATCCTTTTTGCAATTACCATTCATGAATTTAGCCATGGGTTTATTGCGGATAAACTTGGGGATTCGACTCCCAGACTTTCTGGCAGGCTGACGCTTAATCCTCTGGCACATCTTGATTTAGTTGGGACTTTGATGTTTTTTCTTGTCCATATTGGTTGGGCAAAACCAGTACCAGTCAATCCAAATAATTTTCAAAATCCAGGAAAAGATATGCTCTGGGTGGCTTTAGCAGGACCTCTATCGAATTTAATTAGTGCCTTTGTTTTTGGCATGCTTTTCCGTGGACTGATATTTTGGGGCTTACCATTAGTTTCTCAAGAACAACTTTTTCTTATTCTTGAAGTCTTACAAATCTTAGTTTTCTTCAATCTCATTTTAGCCGTTTTTAATGCTATCCCTATTTTCCCTTTAGATGGCTATCAGATTTTATCAGGACTTTTACCTGTTCAACAATCCTATGAATTTAGTCGATTTGCCCCTTATGGTCCTTTTATCCTTGTCGGAATAATTTTAATCGGGCAAATGATAGGATTCCCTATTCTCTGGAAAATAATTGGTCCTTGTGTGCAATTTCTTAACTTTTTATTTACAGGACATCAGATGTCACTTTAATTTTGTGGTAACTGTTCAGGCAGTTCTTTACCGCAGAGACGCAGAGAAACAGAGAGGAAAATATTTCCACCTGTGCAGTTAAATGTAAAATGAAAATGTATAACTGAAAGGTGATGAGTCTGGCGAAGTACTAATAATTTCCCATTTTTCATTTCCTGTTTTACATTTATTTTTCCTTTGCGTCTCTGCGATGAATTAGTCTAATCGCACAGGTGGAAAAATAGGAGGTATTATGGATAAGTTACGGGTATTAAGTGGGATGCGGCCAACTGGCAGGTTACATCTGGGGCATTTGTTAGGTGCCTTGAATAACTGGAAGGAATTTCAGGATGAATATGAATGTTTTTATATGATTGCTGATTGGCATGCCTTGACAACGGCTTATGCGGATACTGGTGAATTCCAGGAAAATATCCAGCAGATGCTTATAGACTGGTTGAGTTGTGGGATAGACTGGCAGAAATGTGTGATTTTTCGCCAGTCGCAAATCCCGGAGCATGCGGAGTTACATATCCTTTTGTCAACAATTACGCCACTTCCCTGGTTAGAACGGTGTCCTACTTACAAAGACCAGTTAAAAGAATTAGCCCAGTTAGACCTTCACACCTACGGGTTTTTAGGCTATCCAGTGCTTCAGGCGGCGGATATTCTGATTTATAAAGCCAATATTGTTCCGGTTGGTGAAGACCAACTCCCTCATCTTGAATTAACCCGCGAGATTTGTCGAAGATTTAATTATTTATATAGTGAGGTATTTCCTGAACCTGCGTCAAAATTGACTCAAACATCTAAACTTCCCGGTGTAGATGGACGCAAGATGAGTAAAAGCTTTGGGAATTGTATCTACCTGTCAGACTCAGATGACCTGATAGTGAAGAAGGTAAAGAGTATGATTACCGATCCGGCAAGGATTCATCCAACGGACCCAGGTCATCCAGAGGTATGTGTGGTTTTTGCCTTTCATCAGGCTTTTAATAAAAATGGTGTCGAGGTCATAAAACAGGAATGCCAGGAGGCAAAAAGAGGTTGTGTGAAATGTAAGGAGGAATTAGCCCGGATATTAATTTCTTGTTTAAAACCTATCCATGAGGCACGCAAAAAATTCGAGATAGCCCCACAGGAAATTATAAATATATTAGATGAAGGTAAGAAAAAGGCAAGAGAAATAACTTCTAAAGTCATGCTCGAGGTCCGCCAGGCAATGAAGATTTACTGATAATAACTGTATCTCCTGAAAATAAGGAAGTAGAAAGTAGAGAGAAGAAAGTAGAAAGTAAAGAAAACATCACTCCTCACGCCTATCTCCTTACCTCCCACCTTCTATCTCCTACCTACTATTTTCATTCTCCTTTGTGAGTCGCAGATTCATGAGCGTTTCCCCTGAAAATAGCGAATTAGTGAATTAGAGATTAGCGAATTAGTATAGTATCCACAGACTCGTATCCTCTGGTTTAGAACACATATTCCCCCTTAATAAAGGGGGTTAGGGGGTTGTCCTTCTCCCATTTTCATTGCCCTTTGTGAGCCTTGGCTCATGTCCGTTTCCCCTGAATATTCTCCTGAATATTGACTGTTGTTTAGTTTTCTGCTACTCTAATTAGTATCTCAATTCCTTTTTGAATTATCTCGTCTTTTGTAGCAAAGGATAATCGGAAGTTAGTATCCTGCTCTGAAAAGATATTGCCTGGAATGATTAATAGATTTTTAGCGATTGCCTTTTCAACAAATGCCGTTGCTGTTATTCCCTCAACCTGTGGGAATATATAAAATCCCCCACCAGGCTTTTCAACCTTAAAATAATCTTTTAACCCCTCATAAATCAAATCTCTCTTCCTTCGGTATTCTTCAATATATTTACTTATATCACAATCAAGTGCCTTAATTGCGGCAATTTGAGCAAAAGAAGGGGCACAGACAAAACTATATTGCTGTAATTTAGTCATTTGCTGAATGATTTCACCTGGTCCTGCGGCATAGCCCATTCGCCAACCAGTCATTGCATAAGCCTTAGAAAAACCATTTAAGGTAATTGTCCTGTCATAAATACTCCCAATACTAAAATGTTCTCCTTCATACATAAATTCTTCATAAACTTCATCTGATATTACCACTAAATTATTCTCTTTAGCTACTTTTGCAATTCCCTCTATCTCAAGTTTGGAATATGTTTTACCCGTGGGGTTTCCCGGAGAGTTAATCACGATTACCTTCGTCTTTGCAGTAATTGCCTCTTTTACCCGCTCAATATTCAAACTAAAATCAGGATATGTATTAATATATATTGGTCTTGAGTCGATAAAGTTTATCAGATGTTTATACATAACAAAATATGGGTCAAAAATAATTGCCTCATCATCTTTATCAAGCAAAACATAAAAGGCTAAAAATAACCCGCCAGAAACACCACTTGTAATTAAAATATCCTTTGGATTGACATTAATATTATTTTTATCTCGTAGTTTTTGGGCAACCCTTTCTCTTAATTCTAAAATACCTTCTGTTTGAGTATATCTATTAAATCCAGCATTGATAGCTTTAATTGCCTCCTGTTTAATTTCTGCGGGCACATCAAAATCTGGCTGGCCAATACTAAGATTAATAGGATTTTGTAGTTGGCTGGCTAAATTGAATACCTTCCGAATACCAGAAGAATCAATTTTATTCATCCTCGTAGAAATCATTTTTTACCTCCGCGTAAAAGATTAGTAACCGTTCACCGCAAGATGCCACAGAGACGCAGAGAAAAAATTAAAATCTATTCACCAGAGACAGAAATTTCCTTTTTTGTGCATTTCGGGACTTTCCTTGTTTGATAATCTTTTAATACGGACTTTCGACTAACTGTTTTAAGCCTTTTTAAACACCGAAAAACACGAAAAAAAAAGATATTTTCCTCTCTGTTTCTCTGCGTCTCTGCGGTAAAGGATTACCTGAACGGTTACAAAGATTATAGCACAAAGAAGCAAACCTGTCAACAAATTTACTATGGTTTTAATTGTTGACAGAATTATTCAAATTTGTTAGAATAGTGCGAGGGAAGAAAAACAATGAAATGTGTTGTAGTAGCTATGAGTGGTGGTGTAGATTCATCGGTTACCGCTTATTTGATTAAAGAGATGGGGTATGATGTTATTGGTGTAACGATGGAGATACTTAAATCAAGTTGCCAGATTGAAAAGTTAGATACCTGTTGTTCATTACAATCTTTTGTAGATGCCAGATATGTAGCAGAGAGATTGGGCATCCGACATCATATCATTGATTGTAAGGCAGAGTTTGAGCAAATGGTAGTTAGCTATTTTGTAAAGGAATATCTGGCTGGTCGAACTCCCAATCCATGTGTCATCTGCAACTCCAGAATAAAGTTTGACAGCCTGCTGGCTAAGGCTAAGGAATTGGGGGCAGACTATCTGGCAACGGGTCATTATGCCAGGCTCGAAAAACAAAACAATCGCTATATAATCAAAAAAGGGATTGATACAACCAGAGACCAGTCCTATTTCCTGTATAAACTTTCCCAGGAGCAATTATCTCAGGCAATGATGCCGTTAGGGGATTATCAAAAGCAAGAAGTTCGAAAGATAGCGGTAAGACTGGGACTCAAAGTCGCAAATAAACCTGAATCACAGGAAATATGTTTTATTCCACAAGGAGATTATCGGAATTTTATTCAACAAAGAATTAAAGATGCATTTAAACCAGGTGAAATACTGGATAAAAATGGGAATATCTTAGGCAGGCATTCGGGAATTGCATTTTTCACCATTGGTCAGCGTAGAGGACTTGGCATTGCCGCAGGCAGCCCCCTTTATGTGATAAGCATAGAGTTAAACAGAAATGCAGTCATCGTAGGTGATGAATCTGACCTGTATCGAAATAGTCTAATAGCCGGTGAGTTAAACTGGGTGGCGGTGGAAAGGTTTGAATCTGAAATGGAGGTAGTGGCAAAAATCCGATACCTGCATCCGGAAACCAAAGCCATCATTCATCCAGTAAATAATGATAAGGTAGAGGTCGTGTTTGAACAACCTGTTCGAGCAGTGACGCCAGGACAATCAGTAGTCTTCTATAAAGACGAGGTGTTACTTGGCGGTGGAGTAATTGAGTGAGTGGAAAAGATGCGACCTGTGCGGTTAGGTTTAAATAAAATGGAAGAAGCAGATATTCAATACAAACAGGTCGCTCCTACGGAGCTACAAACATATTGCTTTTGCGAAATACTACTACAAACAGATTGCTCCTACGGAGCTTTATTCATATTAGCTCCAGAGGAGCGATATGTTTGTAGAAAGATTATCTTCCTCATAACAAATTAGCTCCATAGGAGCGAGCTGTTTATTCTTTTTCTCACCCTAATTGGGGGATATTTTGTCTTTCTATTTCACAGGTCGAAACTTTTTCTTGACAACTTAAAATTTATTTATTATAATTATACAACAAAAATGTTGTGCAACAAATTTGTCGTATATAAGGAAAGATAAAATATGTCTCTTGAAGAAATAGTGAAGAAAAAACGAGCAGAGATTATATTCCTCTATGCACCTGTCCTTAAAAAACTTATTGAACTTATTGAAGAAGAGATTAAAGAAATAGAAAAGGAATTGAAAGTCAACCGCTTCGTAGCAAAAATAGAGAATAAGGATACGCCCCAGATGCAAATTAAAAGTCCAACAAGCATTATAGACAAGATAAAAAGGAGTAAATATACCATAGAAAATGCCTTTTGCGAGTTTTCAGATATATTCAGAGATAGAATAATATGCAATTACCTCTCTGATGCCAAAAAGATTAATCAAAGGTTGAAAGAGAGTGAGAAAATTACTCAACAATTTGAAATTGTAGAGAAAAAAGACACAATCTATGAAAAGAGGATGAAAAGACCTACAAAAGTAAAAGGGGTAAGGGCATATTACCTTGTCTTTAAAAGCAAAGAAAAGCCAGAATGCCCAAAGATAGAGATTCAGATAATGACCATGCTTGCCTGGGCATGGGATAAGAAAGACCATTACCTGATATATGAACCTGAAAGAGAGAAAAGAAAAGTCTCTCCTGTAGGTAAGATTAAGATGAATGCTATGAGTGAACTTTTGTATGTCGCTGATGAATTCTTTGATATTCTTCAGAGAGAAATTAAGGAGGGTAAGCGTTCAGCCACAGAGGCACAGAGTTCACAGAGAATTAGGAAAATTAGCCACAAATAGACACGAATTAACCTCTGACATTCAATAAGTGTAGTGGGAACCTTTAGGTTCGCTTTCCTGTTTTTTATTATTCGTATTCATTCGTGGTTATATATTCTCTCTGTGTTCTCTGTGGCTCTGTGGCTATATCCCTGAACGGTTACTAAGGAGGAATGGTGATTAAGATGAAGAAAGAGGGTGTCCTATTTGGTATTCAGGATAAAGAGGGAAATGTTATCCAAAACCTTTTTATTGAAATTACTGATTTTTCCCAAACCAATATCCAACATAAAGACATAGTCTTTGAGATGTATAAGATGGTAGAAGAGGGCTTCCCGGATAACGAGGTTGAATTATTATCCATCTTTGACCTGGAGAAATTAGAAGGCAAATTCGCCTTGCCAGAACCGGCAATATTTCCCATTGAACTCTTTTATGACCAGGATGCCAGATTCAATAAAAGACTATTTAAAGAGGTAGTTTTGAAGATAAAACAGGGAGAGAAAGATTATCTGCCTGATTTTTCGCTGGGTGTCATTGCCCGGGGTATGGACTTTTTTAATCAGGAAGATTTTATCAACTCTCTTTGGCAGGTATTAAACACAGACCATATTATTCTGGTTGCACCAAGAAGATTCGGTAAGACAAGCCTACTTTACCAGCTCTTAGATTATCCTAAAGAAGACTTCCTTCCCCTGCTTATTGATTTAGAGGGTATCTCGGATGGGCAATCATTTGTCGCGGAGGTGATAATGGGCTATCGGCGTTGGATAATGCGTGCATTTGACCATAAGACAGAACAGGAGATAAATAATGAAAAACAAATCTTTAAAGAGTCCATTAAGGATAGCTGGGAAAGGGCGTGGTTGGAATTTTATCGCGGTTTAAAAGAAAAAATCCTGTTTTTGTTTGATGAATTTTCAGGGATGCTTGAGAATCTTATTAAAAACAAAACCGAGTCTCATAAATTCCTGTCCGTCCTTAAAGAGACTCTCTCTATTCCAAATCAAACAAGGTTCATTCTTACGGGTTCTATCCTTATTCACCGACTCATTGATGAGATTGAGTATGAAGATAAAGATGGTTTTTACTCACTCTTTAAAAAAGAGCAGTTACCACCTTTATCCGATAAGGATGGCTATGAACTTACCCAGATTTTACTGAGCAGAATAGGGATAAAACCAGAGGAGGGATTTGTCAAAAAGATATTACACCTGCTTGGTGCACCCATCCCCTATTTTATCCAACTCTTTGTCTTTGAGATAGAAAAGGGGATAATCAGGGAAAATAAGCACCTGACTGTTGAAGGGATTGAACAGGTTTATCAAGAAAGGTTATTAGGGATAGAATCTAAGACCTACTTCAGACATTATTATGAGCGTCTGATGAGTTATAGGGTTAGTGAATTCTATCAACCTTCTCCTGGTATTAAGGCTATTTTCGAAGAATTAACCAGGGGGCAAAGGAACGAGAGTGAGATTAAGGGGATTTTTAAAGAAATCTGTCCCGTGGCACCTGCGGAGGATTTTGATAAACTGATGGCATATTTAGAGGATGAATTCTATATTAAAAAGGTTGAACGAAATTATATGTTCACCAGCAATCTCATCCGTGATTGGTGGCTTCGGCATTCAAGGTATTTAGGTTAGAATTATGGAAAAGGTGCTTTATAAATACAATCCACAACAGATGACCAAAGAGGAGCTTTTTGAAACCTTTGTTGGCAGAAATGCCCTCTTTGAAAGCCTTATCGCCAGATTAGAAAAGGAAAGGAATAAGCCCCATCATCAGCATATCCTTCTGAAGGCTCCACGAGGTATGGGTAAAACCCACCTTTTATCAATGGTCTATTTTAAAGTCAAGGATTGCCCGGAGATTTCTTCCTTCTGGATTCCTGTCCAATTTGCTGAAGAAGAATTTGGGATTACCGATTTGAAAACATTCTTTGCGAGAATATTAGAGGAGGTTTCTCGGGAAGATAGTAGCCTGGCAAAGGATTTTCCAAAGGATGATTATACCACATCTTATGCCTTCCTTATAGACTATTTGAAAAGAAAAAACAAAAATGTGCTGATTCTGGTTGATAATTTTAACCTTATCCTCTCAAGGTTTAAACCAATAGAAGTCCGCAGGCTTCGGGATATCCTGATGAATGACCCATATCTGCTTATCTATGGCGGCGCAATTAGCCTATTTAAAGAAATCAGAGACGAGAAAGAGCCTTTTTATAGATTCTTTAAGATAGAGGAAATCACCGAGCTTAAAGAGGATGAATTTGAAAGGCTTCTCTATTTAAGATTCAGGCTTGATGGGAAGGATGATGTATTAAATAAATTCCCATCCTCACTACTTTCTTCCCGTCTAAAGGCATTATACCAGCTTACTGGTGGCAATCCAAGATTATTGCTTATCCTCTATCAATTCCTTATCCCTGGTGAATTAAAGGATATTATCGCTTACCTGAAATCTATCCTTGATGAACAATCCCAATACTTCTTAGAGAAGATTCATAGACTCTCTTCCCAACAACAGGTCATCATCGATGCTATTGCCAAAGCCCCTCTTATTTTAAGCCCAAAAGAGATTAGCCAGAAGACAAACCTTCCGATAAACACGATTACCGCTCAAATTTCTCGCTTAATGGATGATGGCTATTTAACCCCAATTAAATTTACCCAGGCAAAGAATCTTACCGGATATGAATTGAGCGAGCAGATATTTCGGGTCTGGTATCAGATGCGCACTGGTGGAAGGTCCGAACAAAGGATTCAGTTTCTGATTATCTTCCTGCAAATATGGTTTTCCAAAGAGGAATTAAAGACAGAGATTATCCGCACAGAAAGGATGGCTTCTCTACTGGAGAGGGAAGAAAAGATAACCTATCTAAAGGAGGCATTAGAAGGATTAACCAGAATAGAAGAAAAATATGCAGAAAAGATAGATGAGGTCTGGATAAAGATAGAGGCAGGGGAATTTACCAAAGCCCTTGAGATACTTGATGAAATTATGCAAGATGTAAGGGTTTCTTTAGAGACTACCTCCCGGATATGGTTTGCCAAAGGATATATATTTGTTGAGATGAAAGACTACACCCGGGCAATCTCATGCTACCAGGAGGCAATCAAGATAAAGCCGGATTATGATGCCTGGTATAATATGGGCATTGCTTACCGTAAGATGAAAGACTACACCAGGGCAATCTCTGCCTACAAAGAGGCAATTATTTTCGGTTTAGCAAGGTTTAAGGAAGAGGATATAGAGGAATTTGGTCGAGACTTCACCAATATGTTTAAGGGAATTCTAAAGGCAAAGAGATACGAAGATGCCTATCGTCTATTTCAGCTATGCAAGGAGAAGGCATCCCCAAGCCTGATTGATGTGCTTTATCCGATGGGAAAAGCGATTGAGTATCTTTATACCAGGAAAAGCGAGTTAATTGAGCGAGAGCCAATGGAATTCCGCAAGACCATTGAGGGGATTTTAAGAGAGGTGTAACTATTCAGCCACGGATTAACACAGATTGACATGGATGAATAGCAGAGGGCAGAAGGCAGAGGGCAGAGGACAACAGGAGAAAAACCCTTCAACCTGATTACGGACACGGATACCGGACACGATTTACGAATTTTCAGTGTT
>JBFLXS010000046.1 GCA_040755795.1 bacterium
GGGTTTTCTTCTACAAACAGATTGCTCCTCTGGAGCAAATTTAATAAGCAAAAGATGGCAGAAAATGAAGTAAAGCAATGCCTGTGACCATAGATATAGCTTTAACTCCTACGCAACGCTCTCAAAGGACGAGAGCGTTGCAAATGACTTTTAGTTATGGTGTAGGTTTGGAAGAGTTTTGGGTGATAAAAGATGCCAAAGTGACAAAAAAGAAATAATCTGCTTAGTTGACATCAAGAGGAGGAAATGCTATATAGTTGTAACTCCAAAAAATAATTAGCCTCGTAGAGGCAATCTGTTTGTAGGATGAATCAAATTAACCAAAAATTAGCTCCAGAGGAGCGACCTGAAAAATGGCTTAAAAAAAATAAAATTGAATACGATGAAAGATATTTGTTTGAATGGATTGAATGATTTAGGTCGCTCCTATGGAGCTTTATGTTATAGGTGGGCATTTTTTTCTACAAACAGATTGCTCCTCTGGAGCAAATTTAATAAGCAAAAGATGGCAGAAAATGAAGTAAAGCAATGCCTGGGACCATAGATATAGCCTTAAGTCCTACGCAACGCTCTCAAATTTTACATACACCTCTAACGATTTTTCTGATTGACAAATACATAGAAAGGTGATAAACTATTTCCTAATCTTAAGTAGTGTAAATTAAGGAAAACAGGTATAGAAATGTATGGTTATGAAAAAAAGGCAGTAACACAAATTATTCATATACTTAAAGAAAAATTTGCAGAAAAAATAGTTATGGTCTATGCTATTGGTTCAAGAATAAGGGGGGATTTTCAGGCGTGGTCTGATTTTGATCTCCTTATCATAGTAAAGCATAAAAATCCAGATATAGAAAAGGAAATAATCAATACCCTGGTTGATGAAGAGATTAAATATGGATTATCATTTACACCAGTAATAAAAGATATTAAGGCATTTGAACTCGAACAAAAATTCTCCACACCATTTTATGAGAATATAATGAAAGAGGGGGTGGCTTTATGACGCTTGAATTTCAGGATAAAAGTTCCTTGAGTGAGATAAGAATGGATAAGGCATATGAATTCTTACAAGATGCAAAAGCAAATTATAACGAAGGAAGGTATAAAACATCTATAAATCGAAGCTACTATGCGTCACTTAACGCGATAAGAGCACTCCTTATCCTCCAGGATATTACCCCTCAATCACATGAAGGGGTAATTACTATGTTAAGTCTAAAGTTTGTCAAAGCGGGTTTGATTCCAGTAGATATTGTTAAGAAATTCAAACTTCTTCTCTCCAGGAGAACAGATGTGGATTATGGCGATTTTGAAAGCATTGAGGATATTGATGCAGAAGATTCTTTGAGAATTTCTCAGGAGATAATTGAAGTGATAGATAAGGTAAGAAAGGGGATGATTCGAGAATGAAACCTTCCCACCTGTGCGATTAGACTAATTCATCGCACAGACGCAAAGGAAAAATAAATGTAAAATGTAAAATAGGAAATGAAAAATGGGAAATTTTAGGACTTCGCAAGACTCATTACCTTTCAGTTATACATTTTCATTGGACATTTCTCATTGGACATTATCCATTTTACATTTAACCGCACAGGTCGAAAAAGTTTGAGCCATTTCTCCAATTCTCCCTTTTCCCCATTTCTCCTTGTTTACACTTCTAATGTATAACCCTGAACGGTTACTGGAATTTGAATAAAAGGCTCTGCGGTTAAATACTACCTATTTCTTCTTCTTGAACTGGGGCAGGAACAGCAACTTCTATCTTGTGATATTTAGGGACTCCTGTGCCTGCGGGGATAAGTCGTCCAATGACTACATTTTCCTTTAATCCCCGTAAGTGATCTATTCTACCCTGAATAGCCGATTCGGTGAGAACTTTTGTTGTTTCCTGGAAGGATGCGGCAGAGATAAAACTATCCGTAGATAAAGAGGCTTTAGTGATACCGAGCAAAATAGGTTTAGCCTGTGCTGGCTTTTTCCCCTTAGCGATTATTGCTTCATTTATTTGAGCAAATTTGAATTTATCTATTTGCTCACCTAATAAAAATGTTGTATCACCTACATCTGTTATTTCTAATTTACGCAGCATCTGGCGAATAATCACCTCAATATGTTTATCGTTGATATTTACCCCTTGTAGGCGATAGACCTCTTGAATTTCGTTAACTAAGTATTCTTGTAATTTCCGTTCACCTTTTATTTTCAATATGTCATGGGGGTCTGTCGGTCCTTCGGTTAATTGGTCTCCGGCTGAGACGACATCATATTCATGAATCTTCAAATGTTTACCCAGTGAGACTTCGTATTCTTTTGTTTCCCCGGTTGACTCATTCTCAATAACAATAATTCGTTTATTTTCTTTAAGCCCTTTAAATTTTATCACACCATCAATTTCCGTAACTAATGCTGGTTCTTTTGGTCTTCGAGCCTCAAATAACTCTGCGACTCGTGGCAACCCACCCGTAATATCTTTAGTTCTAATTAATTCTTGTGGGAATTTAGCGATAACCATCCCTGCAGTAATTTTATCTCCATCATTTACTGCTATTCTGGCGCCATTGGGAATAAAATAGTTGATAGTTGGTTGATTTTCACGGAGAATACATATTCGAGGTTGGAGTGTTCCTTCACGGTCTTCGATAATTACCCTTCTAAACAAACCTGTATTTTCATCAAGTTCTTCGCGGAGCGTTCTTTCTTTAATAATATCATTAAACTGCACCGTTCCTTCTACTTCAGTTAATATTGGTTCATGATATGGGTCAAATTCAGCAATTAACTTGTTAGCCGGAACAATATCCCCTGTTTTAACAAATAATTTTCCACCTGTTTTAATCGGTATATTACGGTCTTTAGCCTCAATCAAAATCCTTTTTTCAGGTTCTATCCGAACTATTCCCGCCATCTCTGTGATTATTTCATTTTCTTCAACTTGAGCTATTTTATCTCCGGCATTTACCCACAAACCATCAAAAACAGTAAATTTTGTAGTTGGAGATAATTTATATTCTTTTAGCACCTTTCGTAGCACGAGTTCGCCTGCTCTGGCCGCAACCATACTTCCATCTTCTAAATATATCAATCTTTTCGGTAGTTCGACGATTTCAACTTCATAAGGCAATCTAATTTCTCTTTCTTCTACCTGTCGATATGCGGTTCCACCGATATGGAAGGTTCTCATTGTCAATTGTGTTCCTGGTTCTCCGACAGATTGTGCGGCAACAATTCCCACCGGCTCGCCTATATCTATTAATTTCCCGGTAGCTAAATTTCTGCCATAACATTTAGCACATACCCCTCTTTGTGTCTCACAGGTAAGAACGGTGCGAATTCTGAGGCGGTCAATCTCTACATCTTCAATAGCCTGAGCATTTTCTTCATTTATCTCCTCATTAGCCTTGATAATAACTTCACCCGTCATCGGGTTCACGACATCATCCAGAGAGACTCTGCCGAGGATACGGTCACCTAATGGTTCGATAACTTCATCACCTTCTTTTATTGCCTCAACTATCATCCCATTAATCGTGCCACAATCATCAGCAGTAATAATAACATCTTGAGAAACATCAACTAATCGACGCGTTAAATAGCCAGCATCAGCGGTTTTTAAGGCGGTATCAGCCAAACCTTTTCTAGCACCGTGAGTTGAAATAAAGTATTCTAAGACAGTAAGTCCCTCTCTAAAATTAGCAATAATAGGTAGTTCTATGATTTCTCCGGATGGTTTAGCCATAAGTCCTCTCATTCCGGCTAATTGTCTAACTTGCTGTTTACTGCCTCTTGCCCCAGAGTCAACCATCATATAAATAGGATTAAACCCATTCTTATCATTGCCCATCCCCTCAAACATTACCTTAGATATTTCATCACCGATATATGTCCATAAATCCACTATTTTATTATATCTTTCTTCATCCGTAATACTTCCTTGATGATATTGTTGTGAAATCTTTTCTATCTCTTTATAACTTTGTTTTAATAACTCTGGCTTTTGGGGTGGGACTTTAATATCATCTATGCCAATAGATACTCCATACTCTGTGGCGTATTTGAATCCAAGTTGTTTCACCTTATCCAGTAAATCAACGGTTTTGCTCATTCCACATTTACGGTATGCCTCAGCGACTATTTGACCTATCTTTTTCTTATCCACCTTTTCATTAATAAATTGAAGTTCTTCAGGTAAGCATTCATTGAATATGATGCGTCCAATAGTCGTCTGTAAGTTTTTACCATTAATACAAATCCAAATCCTGGCATTTAAACTTATTATTCCTTCTTCATAAGCCATTAAAGCCTCGTGAATATTAGTGAGTTTTTTATCCTGTCCTAAATCATCTGGTCTTTCTTTAGTTAGATAACACAATCCCAGGACTATATCTTGAGTAGGTGCAACTAAAGGTCTTCCGTTAGCCGGGGATAATAAGTTATAAGCGGAGAGCATTAATATCTGGCTTTCTATTTGAGATTCAATTGATAAAGGAACATGGACAGCCATCTGGTCTCCATCGAAATCAGCATTAAATGCTGGACAAACTAAAGGATGGATTTTAATTGCATCTCCTTCGATTAAGACAGGTATAAACGCCTGGATTCCCGCACGGTGCAAAGTTGGGGCACGATTTAGAAGAACCGGATGTTGTGAGATAACTTCTTCTAAAACATCCCAGACTTCAGGATTTTCTCGTTCTATCATGCGTTTAGCACTTTTAATATTATGGGCTAAATTATCTGCGACTAATCTCCGCATAATAAAAGGTTTAAACAATTCTAAAGCCATTCTTTTAGGTAAGCCACATTGAAATAGTTTAAATGTTGGGTCAACGACAATGACCGAGCGACCTGAATAATCTACTCGTTTTCCTAATAGATTTTGACGGAATCTACCCTGTTTACCTTTGAGCATATCTGATAAAGATTTTAGTGGTCTATTTCCAGTGCCGGCTACAGGTCTGCCTCTTCTGCCATTATCAAATAAGGCATCAACCGATTCCTGCATCATTCTTTTTTCATTGCGAATAATTATCTCTGGAGCTTTTAAGGCGATGAGTCGTTCTAATCGGTTGTTGCGATTTATTACCCGACGATACAGGTCATTTAAATCAGATGTAGCGAATCGACCACCATCTAATTGTACCATAGGTCGTAATTCAGGTGGGATAACCGGGATAATATCTAAAATCATCCATTCAGGTTTATTTCCACTTCGCAAGAAAGATTCTAATATTTCAAGTCGTCGGACGATTTTGCGGCGTTTTTGATAAGAGTAGTCTCCTTCCATTTCTAATCGCAGGTTTTCTACTTCTTCTTTAAGATTAATCTCTTTCAACAATTTTTTAATTGCCTCCGCCCCCATACCTACTTCAAAATTCCCGCCATATTTCTCTTTGAAGGTTCTATATTCGTCTTCATTAATAACATCTTTCTTTTTAAGAGGCACATTACCTGGGTCAAGCACAATATATCCCTCGTAATACAGGACTCGTTCAAGGTCTCTAACAGTAATATCCAATACAACTGCCATTGGAGATGGGACTCGCTTAAAATACCAGATATGAGATACCGGGGTAACTAATTCGATATGTCCCATTCGTTGTCTTCGAACCTCAGAATATGTTACTTCTACACCACATCTATCACAAATAACCCCTTTATACCGCATACTTTTATACTTACCGCAGAAGCATTCAAAATCTTTATTCGGACCAAATATCCGCTCACAGAATAAGCCATCTCGTTCTGGTCTAAAAGTTCTATAATTTATTGTTTCTGGTTTCCTCACCTTATCATAAGACCAACTTTTAATTATCTCTGGTGAGGCAAGTCCTATACTAATAGCGGCAAAGTTAGTCATATCAATTGTTGAAAACAGAGACTCAAAAGTTTGTTTTGGTTCTTGCATTATTTCTCTATTCACGATAAATCCCTCCTCTTTTTTGGTAACTGGTTAAATGGTAATTGGTTAAATGGTAACTGGTTAAATAATTACCAATCACCAGTTACCAATTACCAGTTACCAATTACCAGTTACCAATCACCAGTTACCAATTACCAGTTACCAGTTACCAATTACCAGTTACCAATTACCAGTTACCAGTTACCAATTACCAGTTACCAATTTAAAACATAGGTTTTATCAAATGTTCTTGAGATTTCATAGTGACTGGTGGTGTGCGTCGGCCTTCGTTGAGTTTTTTAACATCGATAGGTTTCCCTTTTTCATCTAAGACCTTAACATCTAAGGCTAATCCTTGAAGTTCGTGGAATAGGACATTAAAAGATTCAGGCACGCCGGGTCCTGCGGCATTTTCGCCTTTAACAATTGCTTCATATACCTTTGCCCGGCCAATAATATCATCTGATTTTACAGTTAAAAATTCCTGGAGCAGATGCGAGGCACCATAAGCCTCTAATGCCCAGACCTCCATTTCACCAAGTCGTTGTCCACCAAATTGAGCCTTACCACCCAGTGGTTGTTGTGTGACTAATGAATAAGGACCAATAGAGCGAGCATGAATTTTATCCTCTACTAAATGAATTAATTTCATCATGTAAATATAGCCAACCGTAATTTTATCTTTAAATCTTTTTCCTGTTTTTCCATCATAAAGGTAAGCCTTGCCATCTTCAGGTAAGTTTGCTTTTTTAAGATAGTCTTTGATTTCTTCTTCAGTTGCTCCATCAAATACCGGGGAGGTAGTTTTAATTCCTAATTTATGAGCGGCCCAGCCAAGATGAGTTTCTAATATCTGGCCGATATTCATTCTTGAAGGAACTGACAAAGGATTCAAAACCATATCTACTGGTGTGCCATCTTCAAGAAAAGGCATATCTGCTTCGGGTAAGATTTTAGCGATAACACCTTTATTTCCATGTCTGCCGGCAACTTTATCACCAACCATAATCTTTCGTTTAGTTGCCACATAGACTTTAACTAACTCTTCCACGCCAGGTGGAAGGTCATCGCCCTGCCTGGTGGCGAAATACTTAACATCAAGGACTATTCCCTCACTTCCATAAGGATGATGAAGTGAGGTATCCCGAACTTCGCGGACCTTTTCACCAAATATAGAATGAAGTAATTTATATTCTGGAGAAAGTTCTGTCTCCCCTTTTGGAGTAACCTTACCAACTAATATATCGCCTGATTTAACCATAGCACCAATTCTAATAATGCCGCGGTCATCAAGATTTTTCAGTGCTTCAGCGCCCAGATTAGGAATATCGGCGGTAATTTGCTCTGGGCCAAGCTGAGTATCCCTTGCCTCTATTTCATATTTTTCAATATGAATTGAAGTAAAAATATCTTCTTTAACTAACCTTTCGGAAATAGGGATGGCATCTTCAAAATTATATCCTTCCCAGGGCATAAATGCCACCAGGACATTTCTTCCTAATGCCAGTTCGCCATTGTCAGTCGCCGTGCCTTCAGTTAAAGGTTGACCTTTTGAGATTTGTTCTCCCTTTTTAACAATAGGTTTTTGATGAATACAGGTTGCCTGATTAGACCTTTTAAAATTCAATAAGTTATAAGAATATTCTTTCTTATCCTTACCTTTTAATACAATCTCACTTGCCGTCGCCCGAGTTATTATGCCATCAACAGGGGCGATAATCACGATGCCGGAATCTCTGGCAATGTATTGTTCTATGCCTGTGCCAACTAAAGGAGATTCACTAACGAGTAATGGGACTGCCTGGCGCTGCATATTAGACCCCATCAAAGCACGATTGGCATCATCATGTTCCAGGAAAGGAATTAATGCTGTTCCAACACTAATAATCTGTTTTAAAGAGGCATCCATATAATCCACTTTATCATGAGTAACTAATGGAAAATCGTCTCGAAACCTTGCCGCAACTGCCTCCTCTATAAACTCACCATTTTTCCCTATTTTACTACTTGCCTGAGCAATATTATGTTTTTGTTCTTTATCCGCAGTTAGATATTCAATTTGATTAGTAACTTTGCTGTCTAAGACTTTCCGATAGGGAGTTTCAATAAAACCTAATCTATTTACTTTTCCATAAACGCATAGAGATACAATTAGTCCAATATTAGGTCCTTCAGGCGTTTCGATTGGACATATTCTTCCATAGTGAGAGTAGTGGACATCACGAACCTCAAACCCTGCTCTTTCTTTAGATAACCCACCCTGACCTAAAGCAGATAATCTTCGTTTATGAGTTAATTCGGCTAATGGATTTGTTTGGTCCATAAATTGAGAGAGCTGGCTTGAGCCAAAAAATTCATTGATTGCGGCGGTAACTGGTTTGATATTAATGACGGTATGTGGTTTCATTGTCATTATATCCTGGATTGCCATCCGTTCACGGATACTTCGTTCTAATCTTGACATCCCTATCCGTAATTGATTTTGTAGTAATTCTCCAACAGACCTGACACGCCGATTCCCAAGATGGTCAATATCGTCTATTTCCCCTTGTTTTTTAATCAATTTAATCATATATTTGACCGTCTCTACTATATCTTCTTTAGTCAATGTTGTGACTTCTTCTGAAATTGACAGTCCCAATTTTTGATTAATTTTATACCGACCTATCTCGGATAAATCATAGCGAAGTGGGTCAAAGAAGTATCGGTAAAAGGTCTGTTGAGCATTTTCAATATTAGGTGGTTCCCCGATACGCATCAGGTTATGAATTTTAATCAGGGCTTCATCCGTAGAATTGGTATCATCTCGTTCTAATGTATTTAATATAAATGAACTCTCCACATCTAATATCTTTATCTTTTTAATCCGTTGTTTCTTTAAAATATTCAAGAGTGTATTGGTAATCTTCATCCCTGGACGATATACTTCGTTCTCTTCTTTATTTATTACTTGCTGGGCTAATCGAAGTCCAACTAAATTTTCGTTCACTTTATCTATTCGAATTTGATCCGGGAAAAAAAGATTTAGTATATCTTCGATAGTAGAATAACCAATGGCTCGAATAAAGGTAGTTGCAATGATTTTTCTTTTGCGTCCTAATCTTGCAAAGAGAATATTATTAGTGTCTAATTCAAATTCTAACCATGCCCCTCGATAAGGGATAACCCTGGATGAGTATAATCGAGTTGATGGGTCATAGTCAAAATAAACCCCTGGAGAACGGTGCATCTGGCTGACAATGACGCGTTCAGCCCCATTAATAATAAATGTTCCCCGTTCGGTCATTAAAGGAATATCTCGCATAAAGATTTCTTGTTCCTGGATGACACCTGTCTCACGACAGATTAATCGTAATCGGACTCGTAATGGAACTCCATAAGTTATATCTCTATCTCGACATTCTTCCTCCGCATATTTTGGTTCACCAAGACTATAGTCAACGAATTCTAAGACTACTTTTTCATTAAAATCTATAATGGGAAAAGTCTCTAAAAATACCTTTTGTAATCCCTGAGGTTTCCTTTGCTCTGGAGGTACATCCTTTTGCAAAAACCATTCAAAAGAATCCTTTTGAATAGCAATTAATGATGGCACATCTATGACCTCTTTTATTTTTCCAAAAGAAACCCGTTCTTGCTTAAGCATATAATCTCACCTCTTTTATCAGAAATTAGAAATTAGAGGACAGATAACCGTAATTAGAAATCAAATTCAGAGGACAGAAGACAGATAACAGATATAATAGGGAATACCTTAAATACCTGAGCTCTGACTTCTGTCCTCTGTTTCCTATTACTTAATCTCTACCTTCGCTCCTGCGGCTTCTAATTTTTTCTTAATTTCTTCAGCCTCTTCTTTTGGAATACCTTTTTTCACTGGCTGTGGAGCGCCTTCTACTAATTCTTTAGCTTCTTTTAATCCTAAAGAGGTAATAGTTCTAATTTCTTTTATCACCTGGATTTTATTCTCACCAAAACTGGCTAAAACAACATCAAACTCAGTTTTTTCTTCCTTTTCTGCTTCTGGGATGGCTTGTGTTACCGTTGGTCCCATCGCCATAGGAATTGCCGCAGAGACCCCAAATTTATTCTCTAATTCCTTAACTAATTCTGAGAGTTCCAGAACTGTCATATTAGAGATAGCATCAATAATCTCCTCTTTGCTTTTAATAGCAGTTGCCATTTTTTCACCTCCTATATTTTGGTAATTGGTAATTGGTAACTGGTAACTGGTAATTGGTAACTGGTAACTGGTAATTGGTAACTGGTAATTGGTAACTGGTAATTGGTAACTGGTGAATAGTAATTAGTTACCATAGCCCAATTATTACTTTTCAAAACTCAATAAATTCACGTCGTTTGAGTCCTGTTAAATCTAATGTTCCATCTTTTGAATCAGGGATTATTTCCCACTTTTCCATAGTTAATGCGCCAATGACCACATCTATCTTATTTCCATTTATTCTCCCGATGTCATCTATCGGCACTGCCTCCATATCTAATCCTCTGCCTTCAATTTTACCCCATAAAAGACAGAGTTTTTTGACTTCAATTATTCTCCCATCAAATGCAACCTTATACGGCTCCGGGATAATTATTGTCGGGGCACTACCCACAATTTCATTGCAGACATAAGTATGCATTGCACCAGTATCAAACAGTGCCATAACTTCTTTCCCTTCAATTTCGATTTTCTTTACAATTCTACTCATCCCTGTTTCCTTTGAAAATCGGGGTTCGGGGATTCGTAACTGTTCAGCGTAGAGACGTCGGTAAATTACCATCTGAACAGTTACGGATTTTTTAAATTTGCAATCCTTAATCCGCAATTCTTACTTTAAGGGAATAGCAGGTAATCTTTTCAATGTTTTGTTCACTGGATCAACCATTATTCCAACTGATTCAAGTGCGGTTACCCCTAAAATTGGCTCTGCACCAGATTCACCAAATATAACCCGCCCTGCTGTGATTTCTCCCATAAATTCAATCTGAACTAAACCAAACGGATATTCTTTTACGGTTCCATCTGCTAATTCATAAGACATTTTACCTTTTTTTTCAACACCAATTTTTTCTAATTCATCCGCTGGAGCCATAGAATCGGTTGCACCTGTATCGACGAGGAAGACATTTTCATAATTTTCTCCTGGAACTTGTAAACTAACAAGTTTTGTAGTAACTTTTGTCAAACCCATCCGATTCTCCTGAAAATAGTCTTTGGAGTGCGAAAGCTTGCTTTCGCTTTTCCTCCTGCGAAAGCGGTAGCAAGCTACCGCACTCCATATATTTTCATCGTCCTTTGTGTTCCGCAGGGACATGCGGGTTTCTCCTGAAAATAGGAAGTAGAGAGTAGAGAGTAGAAAGTAAAGAAAACATCACGCTTCACACCTATCTCCTTACCTCCCACCTTCTATCTCCTACCTACTATTTTCATCCTCATTTGTGAGCCAACGGCTCATGCCCGTTCTCCTGAAAATAGCGAATTAGTGAATTAGAGATTAGTGAATTATACTTTAGAGAGGTATATTTTGTGATTTCCTGTTACTATCAACTCAGGTTATCGGTTATCAGGTTATCGGTAAAGAGCAAGCAGTAGCCTGCTATCTCAAATTACTGATTACTTTAAATAATCACAATTTATACCCCACTGGAGTATAGTATAGTATCTCCAGACTCGTATCCTGCGTCCGTGCTTATCTTTTTAAACTATAAAACCATCGAATCATAAAACTCTATTTTCTCCTGAAAAATGTTCGTAACTTATTGTAATTGCTTGAGTTACAAAACTACATTCCCCTGAAAATAGTTTTTTTTCACGCAAAGGTAAATTTTTCCCTTATTTTCCTTTGCGTTCTTTGCGTGCTTGGTGTGAAACTACCAGCTGCCCGCTGTTTTTTGCCTTTGGTCTTCGGTCTTTAGGTCTATAGTCTTTGGTCCTGGTTATTTTTTCCCCTCAATCGCCTTTAATACATTAACCAATGACCTTATTGGCGCACTTAAGACATTAACTACACCGACTAACGGTGCTTTCATTCCCCCTACTACCTGGGCAATTAATACTTCTTTAGGTGGTAACTTGGATACCTGGGTTAGTTCATCAGCCTTTAGAACCTTACCCTGAATAATCCCTGCTTTAAGTTCAAGTTTTTTATATTCTTTGGAGAAATCTATTAAGAATTTAACAGGAGCCACCGGGTCATTTAGACTAAAAGCAATGGCCGTAGGTCCCTGTAGGTATTCACTTAAGGCATCGAGGTTACTTTCTTTAACCGCTCTAAAGATGATGTTGTTTTTTATGATTTTATATTCTATGCCTGCGCTTCTGAATTTGCGTCTTAAATCTGTAATTTCTTTAACGGTTAGACCTCGATAATCTGTTAAAATAGCCGAAGATGTGTTAGATAATTTCTCTTTTAATTCGCTAACCTGTTTTTCTTTTTTAATAATTGCTGGTCGCATTTTATTTACCCCTTTTCAAAGAATTATAATCTTCATTAGTAACTATTCACCGCAGAGACGCGGAGACACAGAGAAAAAATTAAAATCTATTGGCTATACGCTTAATTCCATCTCTTAGAACAGAAACATTAAAATTGATCAATAAACCTATCCTTTTATTCATCATTTTTAGATAGATTAAAAGTTGAGCTTCGTGAATCGGAAGTAGTTGCTCGACTGCTTTTAATTCTACGATAACTTTTTCTTCGACTAAAAGATCTATCCGGTATCCACAATCTAATTTAAATCCTTTTTTCTCTGTTCCTCTGCGTCTCTGCGGTGAATAGTTACCTTCATTATAGAAAATATATCATCTTTAGCCTTCTTCAAGCAATCTCTTTGTTACCTTTGTGTCAAGTTTTATGCCGGGTCCCATTGTTGTAGATAAAGCGATACCTTTAACATATTGCCCTTTAACCGTGGCTGGTTTCACCTTAAGGATAGCTAAGACAAAATCTTTAAAATTATCATAAAGCATTTCCTTTGAAAATGAGACTTTGCCGATAGCCGAGTGGACTATCCCAAACGAATCACATCTAAATTCAATCTTACCTTTTTTAATCTCCTTAATTGTTTTTTCGACATCAAAGGTGACGGTGCCTGCTTTTGGATTAGGCATAAGTCCTCGTGGTCCAAGGATTTTACCGAGTTGTCCGACATCACGCATCATATCTGGGGTAGCGATAGCGACATCAAAATCTAAAAACCCTTTTTTTATACGGTCAATTAAGTCTTCGGCACCAACTATCTCCACACCATTTTCTTCTGCCTCTTTTACCTTTTCTCCTTTAGCAAAAACCGCTATTCGTTGAGATTTACCTGTGCCATGCCTTAGAATTACCGTAGAACGCACCTGTTGGTCAGCGTGTTTTGGGTTAACGCCTAACCTTATCGCTATCTCTATTGATTCATCAAATTTAGCACACGAGGTTTGTTTAAGCAGGTCAAGTGCTTCATCAATATCATATAATTTTTCTTTATCAACCAGTTTACTTTTTTCTAAAAATTTTTTACCGCAACGAGCCATTTTACTTTATCCCCCTTCTATCTCAATTCCCATACTTTTAGCCGTGCCCATAATCTGTCGTGCCGCCTGGTCAATGTCATAAGCGTTTAAATCTTTAAGTTTCATCTTTGCAATCTCTTTTACTTTTTCGATATTAAGTTTTGCTACCTTTTGTTTATTAGGCACTCCAGAGCCCTTTTCTATCCCCGCGGCTTTAGCTAAAAGGACAGCCGCAGGTGGTGTTTTTAAAACAAAGGAAAATGTTCTATCCTCGTGCACGGAGATGACTACCGGGATAATTAGACCTTCCTGATTGGATGTTTGTGCATTAAACTCCTTACAAAACTCCATAATATTTACCCCTGCCTGTCCTAATGCAGGACCTACGGGTGGAGCGGGATTAGCCCTTCCACCCGGTATCTGTAATTTAATCTCCTTAACAACCTTTTTCTTTTTTGCCATAATATTCTCCCAATAAGTAAAGAGTGATAAGTATTTAGTTTCTAATTACTCTTCACTATCTACTGTCTCCTTTTTAGTAACCGTTCAGCCACAGAGGCACAGAGTTCACAGAGAATTAAGGAAATTAGCCACAAATGGACACAAATTACCCTCTGACATCCCATAAATGTAGTGCGAACCTTTAGGTTTGCCTTCCGGTTTGCCAGAAGCGAGGCTAAAGCCGCGCACTACAAATCTTTTTATTATTCGTGTTCATTCGTGGTTATATATTCCCTCTGTGTTCTCTGTGACTCTGTGGCTATATCTCTGAACGGTTACCCTTTTTACAATTTCTCCACTTGATGAAATTCTACTTCGACCGGTGTTATTCTACCGAGGATATTCATCATCACTCTTAATTTTCCTTGTTTTTGGTCTATCTCTCCAACCGTTCCAATAAAGTTAGTAAAAGGTCCTTGAATAACCCGGATGGGTTCGTCCTTTTCAAATTTTAAAGAAGGTTTTAATCTCGAAACTCCTGGTATTGCTCCATGAATAATCTCTTTAACCTCTACTTCACTCAATGGAATTGGTTTGTTCTTATCGCCAACAAATCCAAATACTCCAGGTGTGTGTCTGACAATATGCCATGTGTCATCAGCCATTTCCATTTCTATCAATACATACCCCGGGAAAAATTTCCTTGGGACTTTTCTTTTCTTGCCACCGCGTATTTCAGTAACTTCTTCAGTAGGAATAACAATTTGAGCGATTTTATCTCCCAGTCCCATTGATTGAAGTCGTTGCTCTAAATTTGTCTTTACTTTATTTTCATATCCAGAATAAGTATGAATAACATACCAATTTTTACTCATTCTACCTCCGACCAATAAGCTGGTTAACCACGACAATAAAAATAACATCAGCAAGATAAATATATAAAGTGATAATCAGGACGCAGATAATAACTACCGCCGTAGAACCAATAATTGTTTTACGGTCAGGCCAGGAAACCTTACCTTGTTTTGGATTAACTTCGGTCCAGACCTCATTCAGGAATTTTTTTGCTTTAAAAATTAGTTCTTTTATTTTCTCTTTCACAAATCTCTCTCCCATCAAAAGATAGAAATCACCAGTCACATTTTAAAGGTATCCTCTTAATATCTGTTTTCTGACTTTTGTCTTCTGGCAGGCCCGACAGGACTCGAACCTGTAATCCTCGGTTTTGGAGACCGATGCTCTAACCAAATTGAGCCACGGGCCTGTTGTCCAACTACTTCGTTTCGTAACCGTTCAGGGTGTAACGAAGGGGAAATGGAGAAATTAGGGAAAAGGGGAAAAAGTATTCTTATTTTAGTAAGAAAATCATCTGTTTTAGAATGTCATTGATAACTGATGAAACCTTCTGCTCCCTAATTCCCCTACCCCTCTCCTTTCTCCCCATTTCCCCTTTTCTCCTTATTTACACCTGAACGCTTACTTCGTTTCCTTATGTAGTGTATGAGTTCTACAAGTTCGACAGTATTTTTTCAACTCAAGTTTTTCTGTATGTTTTTTCTTATTTTTGGTTGTAGAATAATTCCGATTTTTACACTCTGAACATGCCAGAATAATTATCTCTCGTGGCATTTTTTAAAATCTCCTTTTACCAAAATTAAACACAAGAATTTTAATTATACTATATTATCTAAATTTTTGTCAAGAAAATTTTTAAAAAAGATTTTTTTGCCAGAAATTAAGTAGAGTGGAAATGTAGTTTTAAGATATGATGTAATTTATTTCCTTCTTGTTGCCTCTCGTAATTTCTCTTTAATGGGTTTTTGTGGCGTAGGGAAGTAGACATCACTTAAGACATAATTTGGGTCTAATTCTTGAATTAACTTCCACTGAGCAATTGCCTCATTAAAATCAGCCTTTTTGTAATACACATCCGCTAAGTTATCATGGAAGAATGCTACCACTGGCTCAAGGTCAATTGCCTTTCTATATGCCTCAATCGCCTCATCCAATCGACCCAGGTAATAATAAGCAAGCCCTAAATTATTGTAGGCATTAGAAGCATTTGGTTCTAATGCAGTTACCTCTTGATATTTGACAATTGACCGTTCCAATAAGTCTAAACTATCTGTATCTCTCTTAACCGTGAGGCAATAAAATGCCCGATTAAGTAAGGTATTCCCAAACATAAAATAAACATACGGAGTAGCCAATCCAAATTCTATGGTTTGTTGATAATCTACCACCGAGCGCCAATTATAATCATTTGGGTCTCGATAATCTCCTGCGGCAAAAAAGGCATTCCCTCGCCAATAATAGAAAAGTGGATTATTGGTTTGGAGTCGAATCGCATTATCAAATTCACTTACCGCTAAAGAGATTTCCTCTTTTTCCAGATAAGCCTGACCTAAATAAAACGAAACATAAGGTTCACTTCCATTTAATCTCTTTGCCTTACTTAAATGTGTAATCGCCTTATCTACATTTTTTAGTTTGATATAAACCTGTCCTACTTTAAAATTGGCATCAAAATTTTTGTCATCTAACTCACCTGCTTTTAAATAGGCTTTCTCTGCCTCTGTCCAATTTTCTCCTTCAAAATAAATATCACCTAAAAGTAGATGAGACTGTAAATATTCAGGCTTAATCCCGATTGCCAGCCTGAGTTCATCAATCGCTTTAGAAGAATTCTTTTGCTTATAATAACTCTTCGCTAAAAAGAAATGATACTCCGGATTTGACGGGTCTAATTCAATTGCCTTACTAAATTCCTTCTCCGCTCCTTCAAAATTACTCTTAAAATACAACTGATAGCCTGTGTCAAATCTCTTTTTTGCCTTTTCTTTTGTCTCTGCCAGCGTCTGGGCTGAACTTATTATTGGTGCGACCAAAATAAAAATCATAACCCATAAAAAGAGAAACTTTATTCCTCTCATTATCTTTCCCTCCTCATTCATATTAAAATTTTAGTAATTATTTACCCCGGTGAAGTAAAACAGTAAGTTCACGAAGCACTGGAACTTATTTTTTACCTTGCTTCCTGAACCTAACAACCATTGCCTGTTGTTTTACTTCAGATAGGTAAATAATTACACATTATTATAATTAGCTTTTTTGAAGATAATTATAATTAGAATATATTTTACACTTTTTCTTTAATTTTGTCAACATTTTTTTTAATTAAAATTAAAAAAATCAAATTGCGGGATAAATAGACTGGGATTTTTTGTTGACATAGGATAAAATTTGTGATAGAATATCTTCAGAATGGCTAAAAATGGATACACAATCTAAAAACAGTCAAAAAGCAAATTCCTGAGGGTTGGACCTATTAACTCCAGTAAAATCAAGGGGTTATAATAGTAAGAAGGTAGATTTTAGGGGTGTTTAGGAGGTGAGGTAGGTATATGTAACATATTATAAACATTGGGGTTAGGTTTCA
>JBFLXS010000047.1 GCA_040755795.1 bacterium
TAACTGAGGGATTACCGGCTGAGCTCAGGACGAAACTATTTAACCAATTACCAGTTACCAATTATCCGTTTGCAGGTTACGAAACCTGATGATGCCCCGTGCAAAACTTACTCAACACGACACTAGAACATGAGGGCAGGACTTCTCTCTGGTGGCGAAAAGCAGATGCTTGCCCTGGGGATGATAATTTTAAATAGACCGAAACTCCTTCTCCTTGATGAACCATCTGCAGGTCTTGCCCCAGGTCTGGTTAAGGGGATGATGGAAAAGATTGTGGAAATCAACCAGGCATATAGCATCGCTGTTCTCCTTGTTGAACAAAAAGTAAAAGAATGCTTGACAATTACCTCACGAGGGTATATAATTAAGAATGGGCAGGTAGTTATGGACTAATCATGTCCCACAATTTTTAGTGGACACCGTGAAGAGTGATAATTCACAATTCACCATTCACCATTCACCATTTTAAGGAGATTTAGGGAAGAAATGGTGAATTGTGAATGGTGAATTGTGAATGGTGAATTGCGAATTGTGAATGAATGTAACATTGTCCAGTAAAACTTATGGGTAAAGATTAGAGTTATGGAAGGGGAACCTGATGAGATTAAAGAAAATATTAGCAAGGAGATTATCCCTTCCCACCTTCCTATTATGAAAAATATGATGTCTATTCATAAACCATAGATACTGAGATGCGTTATACTATCCTTGCTGAACGAACTGGATAACATAAAAGGATATTAAATCAATATCCGATAAAAAGAGGTAACGGTAGATGACAAGAGCATTTAATGTCGTTATTGAACTTGACTCTGAAGGTTATTATGTAGCCAGTGTGCCAGAATTACGCGGTTGTCATACTCAAGCAAAATCGCTTGACACCTTGATGAAACGAATTCGAGAAGCAATCGAATTATGCTTGGAGGTTGAGGGGGAACAATTCTTACCACAGGAATTCATTGGTGTTCAGCGTATTTGGGTGGGAACATGACAAAACTTCCGCATCTAACAGAGCAAGAAGTTATGACTGCATTGCGACGAGGTGGTTTTGAAGTGATTCGTGTTAAAGGAAGTCATCATTTTCTACAGCATCCTGACGGACGACGCACTGTTCTACCGATTCATCGTGGTGAAACAATCGGAATAGGACTAATGTCTAAGATACTGCGTGATTGCGAGATGACACGCGATGAATTGCGTGAACTATTGTAGAATTTTTATCCTTTATATTGATCTGGCTGTTGAAGAAATAAATGAGAGGTCTTCTATCAAATTCTATATCTATTATGAAGACAGGAGGAATCAACCAAAAGAAGCAGTTTCCGCATATAATAAAATAGCTTCGGTTGAAAAATTACCGGTAGTAATTACAGCATTAAGTTCGGTAGCAAGTGGTCCTGAATCCCCTGAAACCAGTTCAGGGTCAAGACAGGTCAGGATTAGCTCCCCAGTAGCGAACTGTCAATTTGTGGCTATATAGTTGAGTGTATGTATGAGTTATTCTTTTAAACATTTTGCTCCTACGGAGATAGTGGACTGTAACATTTGATACTATAAACATTTCGCCCTTACAGGGCTGAGAAAATACACATTACTACTATCTTATCACTTTTGTTAAAAAAGGAGTATCATAGATGAGTTTTACACTACAGCCAGCAACAGAGGAAGATTTTATTGATCGAGAAGATATCCTTGAAGAAATGCTTCAAACCCTCACGGATGAAAAAGTAAGAATGGGATATGCCCTGGTTGGACCAAGGAGAATTGGTAAAACCTCTATTCTCAAGGAAGTGGCGAGAAGACTAAACCAAAGAGACGATATTGTTGCTGTCTATTTTTCACTCTGGGATATTATTGAAAATACCGCTGTTGACCTCTGTAACCAGATTACTATCTCCATTATCGAAGCAGTAAAAAAGAGGCTCTCTTTAAAATATAAGATAGCACATATTCTCAAGGTCCCGGCAACAAAGTTTTTTGATTTTCTGAAGACGATTGATATTAAGATAAGTATCTTTGAAGATATTGAAATTTCACTGGCCGCAGGCAAAAAAGGGGAGATGGATATAAATCTTCTGGTGAAAAAAGTCTTTGAATTTGCTGAAAAACTTGCTGAGGAACTTAACCTGAGATTGGTCTTAATCCTGGATGAATTCCCTTCAATTATGGATGTGAAAAATGGGACAAAACTCGGTGAGGGCATCATCAGGAAAATAAGGACTATCCAGGAAGACTTGACCAGAACTATTCTCTGCGTCTCGGGTTCTATAAGAAGAACGATGGATGCAGCAGTGCTTTCTCCTTCTGCGGCTTTTTACAGGCAGTTTGTCATAAGGCATATCGGCCCTTTTGACATTTCAGTGGTCAGAGCTTTGATGCTACGGAATATACAGGGTGAGATAAATGAAGACGCACTGGAGGAATTGTATAACCTTACCAAAGGCATACCCTTTTATGTTCAATTTATCGGGAGAGAGTTGAACAGAACAGGAGAGAAAAGAATAAACCAGGAACTGGTGCAAAAGGCATTCGAGGATTTTCTTGCTCAAGAAGGAGATATACTCTTTTTTGAGGAGTTTAAATCCTTCAGTGATAAGGAAAAAGGCATAATTTGTGCCATGGCTGTGCATAACCTTCATACTCCAAAAGAGATATGTCAGATAACCAAAAGCAATTCTAATGTTATAAGCCGATATATCGAATATTTCATAGATAAAGGGATTCTTTTAAAAGAGGATAAGGGCTTATACGAGTTCACTGACCCTATTTTTAAACTCTGGTTAAAGAAGAGATACTCCCCTACAATTTTGTAGGCGATATTTTTGTAGGGATAATAATTAGAAGGATTCAGGTATGGCTAAAAAGATATCGTAACTATTCAACACTTTGCCAAAATGAAGTAAGGGAACACGAAGGACACAACTGGACGAATGGCATGAATGAAGAAAAAGCAGAAAAATAGTGAACTAATATAACATATTCGTGAAATTCGTTTATTCGTGATATTCGTGTTCAATTGGCTAAATAGTTAAAAAATCAGTGTTTCATCCGTGTTCATCTGTGACTGAATAGTTACCGAGGGAAACCGCATTTAGGGACTTTAAAGGGTTAGAGGGATTAGGTTATGTAAAAACTGAAGGGACCACACGGGATATAAAGATATAGAGCAATAGAGTAAAATGTCTCAATTGGTAAAAAAATGTCTCAAAATATGTCCCAAAAAAGATTATAATAAGATTATCTAAAGATTATTTAGAGATTATCTAAACCTATAATTATATATGGAAGGGTTTCCACATCATATCAAAGATGAATTGGAGGTGATGCCAACATAAGGTTGAAAGTTGAAGTAGTAGAGGAGATGTTGAGTTTAGTTGTTATGGTATGGGAGAGCGAGACTGGTTTAATCATTGGAAAAACCAAAAAATAAAAAAGTTCGCGAAAAATATTTTTCACCGTCCCTGCTAAGGTAAGCGGCAAAAAAACAACCAAACCCCAAAATAGGATATTTTTGTCGGTCGTAGTGTGTCAAACGGGTTAAAAAAAATGCCTTTATACAGGCTAAAGAGTAGGATGATTATTTCTATGTCTATTTTTCGGAAAATATAAATTCCTTGACTTTTATTCTGCTTTCTGGTATCATTTCTTGTAGCCGTTCCTCTTTGGGGGAACCACCACCTAAATTTCAACACTTAATAGGATAACCTTGAATGAAATATAGAATATTTGTTAGTGGTAATCAAAAAGAATTAAAAAAAGAACGTTTATCAGTGAGAGAGATAATCCGTGAACATCCAACGCTAAATAATGTTTTTGATGTTTTTCTCTTTGAAGAACTACCGGCTAAATCCAAATCACCTGTCTCGACTTATCTTGAAGAAGTAGCCAAAAGTGATATTTACCTGGGAATATTTGGTTATAAATATGGTGAAAAAACGAGGAAAGATAACTTATCTGGAACTGAAAGAGAATACAGATATTTCACTGAATTATACCCTAAAAAAGACATCCTTATTTTTATTAAAGGTAAAGATGCTACTAAAAGAGATGAGGATATGCAACATTTTCTACAAGATATTAAGTCCCGGCATACTTATGTCCGCTTTACTACCAATGAGGATTTTAAGACAAAACTTCTTAAAACCATTATTTCTTACCTTGATGAAGCAAGACTTGTAAGTAAAACACCTTTTGACGAAGGATTCTGTAGAAATGCAGAATATACAGATATAAATGAGGAAGAGGTAAAAGATTTCTTAGAAAATAGAACAATTAAACACAAGGTCGATATCTCCAAAATTTCTATAAAAGATGTTTTAGTAAATAGGATAAAAATTATTGGAGAAGAGAACGGTAATTTTAAAATTACCAATGCCGCTTTGCTTTTCTTTGGGAGAAATCCTTCTGAATTCATTCCTCAACATGAAATAAGGATTGCTCGATTTAGAGGCTCTACCAGAACCGAATCTATTGATGTTCAAGAAATTAATGGACCAATATATAAAATGTTGGAGGAAGTTGAATCGTTCTTTAAGAGAAATACTCGTTTAGCCAGTAAAATAGTTGAATTCAAAAGGGTAGAAATACCTGAATATCCTTATGAAGTAATAAGAGAAGCAGTAATTAATGCTATTGCTCATCGCGATTATAACATTCGGGAAGCACCTATTATGATTTCTATATTTGATGATAGAATTGAAATTAGTAGTCCAGGGAAACTTTTGCCAGGTTTATCTATTAAAGATTTAGAGGGCAAACATGCGACAAGAAACAGAATTCTCTGTGATATTTTCAATAGGACTTTGGATATGGAAAGATTCGGAACTGGAATTAGCAAAATGAAGTTGTTTATGAAAAACTATGGGCTATCTGAACCTGAATTTATGGAAGAAGGGAATTTCTTTGTGGTAAAGTTTTATGGCCCTCAAGATAAAATCTTAGATTTAGTTTCCAACATACCTGAAGAAAGGTATGTTAGTTTAAGAGAATTAGGACTGAATGAACGACAGATTGAGGCGTTGAGGTTAATGATAAATGAGAAGAAAATCCTTTCTAATAAGGAATATGCTAAGATGTTCAATGTTACAAGAAAAACCGCATTTAGAGACTTTAAGAAGTTAGAGAAGCTAGGTTATGTAAAAGCTGAAGGAACTACACGGGATAAAAGATATAGAGCAATATAAATGTCTCAATTTAGTGAAAAATGTCTCAAAATATGTCCCAAAAAAGATTATAATAAGATTTTAATAAGATTATCTAAAGATTATTTAGAGATTATCTAAACCTATAATTATAATGGAAGGGTTTCCACATCATATCAAAGATGAATTGGAGGTGATGCCAACATAAGGTTGAAAGTTGAAGTAGTAGAGGAGATGTTAAGTTTAGTTGTTATGGTATGGGAGAGCGAGAGTGGTTTAATCATTGAAAAAACCAAAAAATAAAAAAGTTCGCGAAAAATATTTTTCACCATCCCTGCTAAGGTAAGCGGCAAAAAGACAACCAAACCCCAAAACAGGATATTTTGTCAGTCGTAGTGTATCAAACGGGTTAAAAAATGCCTTTATACAGGCTAAAGAGTAATATGACTATTTCTATGTCTATTTTTCGGCTCTTTGAAAAATATTGACAGAATAAGGTAATTATGGTATAATTTTATCACTTGTTTCAATATTGATGCAGGTAAGAATCTTATTGTCCTCAGAAAGGACACCAAATGAACAAAAGTCGCTATGAGCGTCTAAAACAAGATATTTCATGATGGGCATCCTTTTATTTTTAGGTTTTGTTATATCAGTATAACATACCTGTCAATCTCTTGAAGGATGTTCGTCTGGACATATTATCAAATTCCTATCAGTAAAAAAAATTTTTCTTGACTTTTTTATACAGGATGTGATATTATAGATACAGTTTTTGATACTGGCACATTTCAAAATATGTACTTAGTTCTGTTTAATTATAAAGGAGAAACAGTAGATGTCATATTTGGCTGGGGAGGGAAGAAGAATAATTTCTTCTGTATCAAGGGATATTACTATCCAAATTCTATTAGGCCATTATAGTAGCAGGTTATAATTTTTAACCTGCTATTTTTTATTTAAGTGGGAAATTGAATAGAGTTAGAAGTGCTATTTTAAAAATTAAAGAATTTGAGTCTTTAAGTCGATATAAATTATGGTTATGACTATTTTTAGCCTATAAAAAGGAGGAATTTTCAATGTTAAAGAAAAGTTTGTGGGTTTTAGGAATAGTTAGTGTTCTTGCAATAGGACAGGTCTCTATTCTTTTTGCTGGTGGTTATGAGTCACCTGGACTGGGGGCTAAGGCACTGTCTATGGGGGGTGCCTTTATTGGCTTAGCAGATGATTGGACTGCTGTCTATTGGAATCCAGCAGGATTGACTCAGTTAAAAAATAAAGGGATAGGACTGTCTTTAACTCAACCTAACCCAAAGATAAAAGATGGCAATTCAGTAGCTAATCCAAATCAAGCAGATATGAGTATAGACCAGAATGATGTCTTCACTCGGATACCCTCTGCCCCATATAATGAACCTACATATTTTAATAAAGAAGAAGTAACCACGCATCTTTATAATCCTGGTATAGGAGGTTATACACAATGGAGAGATTTTGTTATTGGTGGTGGGATATATGTTCCTATCTCTAACAAGATGGATTGGGACGATACAATAAAGGATTTAAATACTAATGCTGACATCTATGGGGCATATAAAACCAGTTTATATATGATGGTTACCACTATCTCTCTGGCTAAAGAAATAACCCCAGAGTTATCAGTAGGTGGTGGAATAAATTACCTATATGGAAAGTTAACGCAAGATGCGAAGAAGAAATATACCTGTGCCGCAATCCCTGCGTTAAATTATACCTTTAATTCTGAATCAGATGGTTCAGGAACAGGGTTTGAAGGAATCATTGGGTTGATGTATAAACCTAAGCCAGAGTTAAACATAGGTATGGTTTATAGAACTGGAAGTAAAATAGACTTAGATGGCTCAGCTAAAACCCAGCATACACTTTTAGGGATAAACGAAAGCAGTGACTACACACAAAAAGTTCATCATCCAACTACCTATGGAATTGGTATAGCCTATAGATATAATCCAAGACTTACCTTAACTTCTGATTTCGCTCGAACTGACTGGACAACCATGGGTAAGGAGATAGATTTTGAAACGGCAGGACTTGTGGTTCTAAAAGATATAAGTAAAGATTTGGATTGGAAGGTTACTAATCGAGTTCGGTTAGGTGGAGAGTATAAATTAGATGATAAGATGTTATTGCGGGGAGGGTTTTCTCTTGACCCGGCGGCTGTTCCAGATAAAGGAGTTAGTCTTACTAATTTAGTTGAGGTTGATAAAAAATTCATCACCTTAGGATTAAGCAGGGGGTATACCTGGCACAATCTATTGGTTGATGCTACCTATGAATATGCCTGGGGTGATCGAGAGATAAATAATGTAAATTATAACTATCACTCATACGCCTTTACACTCGCAGGTATCTGTCAATTCTAATCTAATATCTTTAAAAGGTAATATTAAAATGGAGAAGTCCAGTCCAGTTATAGAAGAAGTTGGTAAAAAAAAGCGTCGTGTAGTAATTACAGGAATAGGAGTCATCTCACCTATTGGAATCGGCAAAGAGACCTTTTGGGAAGGGATACAGGAAGGTAGGTCGGGTGGAGGAAGAATAACCTCGTTTAAAGATTCATTCATACCAGTAAAGATAGCTGCAGAGGTCAAGGATTTTAACCCTTTAGAGTATATGGATAGAAAATGTGTAAAGAGAACAGATAGGGCATCCCAGTTTGCTATTGCTGCCAGTAGAATGGCAATAGAGGATGCCAATATAGATTTAAGTAATGAAAACCCACAAAAATTTGGTGTAGTCATTGGTGCAGGAGTAGGTGGATTTGCATTTGGAGAAGATCAACATTTAAAATATTTAAGAAAAGGATATAAAACAGTTAGTCCTTTCCTTGCCGTAATTATGTTTGGTGGTGCAGTTTCAAGTATGGTCTCCTATGAATTAAAATTAAAAGGACGCAGTATAACTATTTCTACTGGTTGTACTGGAGCAACTGATGCCATTGGACATGCCTTTGAGACTATCCAAAATGAAGATGTTGACTTGATTATTACAGGAGGAGCAGAGGCTCCTATACGACCTGCCATCATAGCTTCATTCGCCAGAATGGGAGGAGTATTATCTACTTATAATGATAAACCAGAAATTGCCAGTCGTCCTTTTGATAAACTGCGGGATGGAATGGTAATATCTGAAGGGGCAGGTAGTTTGATTTTAGAAGAAATTGAACATGCCTTAAAAAGAAATGCTCATATCTATGCTGAAATACTTGGTTATGCTGCTACTGATGATGCCTACCATATTTCTACCCCTGCCCCTGATGGAATAGAGGCAATTAGGGCTATTACATTAGCTTTACAAAAAGCTAATGTAAAACCAGAGGATGTAGATTACATCAATGCCCATGGTACGGCTACCATTTTAAATGATAAAACAGAAACCTTAGTAATTAAAAAACTCTTTGGTGAACATGCATATAAATTAAAGGTAAGCTCTACTAAGTCTATGCTGGGTCATAGTATAGGTGCAGCAGGTGCTCATCAATTAGTAACTTGTGCATTGGCGATGGAGAATAAATTTATCCCACCCACCATTAATTACGAATATGAAGATCCAGAATGTGACCTTGACTATGTGCCAAATAAAGGACATAAGGGTAATATAGATGTAATTGTTGTAAATACCTGTGGATTTGGAGGTAAAAACTCAGCCTTAGTAATTAGGAGATTTAAGGCAAAAGATTAAGTAAAAGGTATGAAATCGATAGAAAAGTGGTTAATTAGTAACTCTATTAGAGAGTATTTGTGGAATAGATTCGAATTCCCAATTGTAAAGGCAGTGATAGAAGATAAAATCCCAAAGAAAGCTAAATGTCTTGAGATTGGCACAGGAACTGGAATTGGAGCTATATCACTTGTTAAGGCATTTCCTCAGATTGAGATAATTGCTACAGACTTTGATTCATTACAACTTCAAGAGGCAGGGAAGAAGATTAGGAGTGTTAAATTAGAGGATAAAATTGGGCTAGAGCAAGCTGATGCTACTAATTTGCCATTTCCAGATGCCTCATTTGACTTTGTTTTTGCATTTGAGGTATTACACCATGTGGTTGAATATCAGAAAGTAATGAAGGAAGTATTTAGGGTATTAAAAGAAGGTGGGAGTTTTTTTGTTGCAGAGATTCCCAAGGAGGTCTTTAAATATGTAAAGCTATTATTTCCTCCTGAAGTAACATTTAGTAAAGATGAACTACTTAATTTATTAAAAGAAGTTGGCTTTAAGATTAATATGGTACGGGATGTAGGAAAAGGAATATTTTTTTATATTTTAGCTAAGAAGTATAAAAACTGATAATAACTAAAGGGGATGAATTAATAAAGAAGGAATAACCTTATCTGAAAGGTAAAAATAAATGAATTTTTATAGTACTACATGTTTAATTGCTGGAATTACTAATCTTTTATTAGCATTATTTGTACTCTTTAATAACCCCAAAAGAGGTTTGAATATAGTATTTTTTCTTTTAGGAATATCTCTTAGTGGGTGGAGTTTTGGATATTTAGGAATATTCTTTGCTTCTATAGAAGACATTGCTTTAAAGTGGTTGATAATTCCAAAGATATTTGTACCGTTTATTCCTATAACCTATTTTCATTTCTCTTTAATTATTATAGAAGATCACAAAAACAGTAATAGGAATATTTATATAGCAGGATATATCATTACGCTCCTTTTAGTAATCTTTGATTTATTAAAAGGGATTATAGTTCAGGGAGTGAAGTTTTTACCTGAATATGATTTTTATTTTCCTGGGGTAGGAAGATTTCATTTTCTATTTGATTTAATATTTATTTTTCTTATTGGTTATGGAACATATCTTTTATATAATAAATATAGACTTACAAGAGATGCGATAGAGAAAAAACAATTATTGTATTTACTTATAGGAATATGTATAGGTATAGCAGGTGGCATAAGTGATGTTTTTCTCGAATATAGCATCCAAACATATCAAATATATCCCTTAGGACATTTAGCAAATATCTTGTGTGATGGGGCTATAATCTATGCTATTACTAACTATAGATTAATGAATATTCATGTGAGATTTTAAAGTGAGGTACTAAAAGATGAATATTATGGACATTCACCATAGTAATTATTATTTACTTGTTACTAGTGCTACTCTCTTATTAGCATTTTTTGTCCTTTTTAGAAACCCAAAGAAAAAAGTAAATCAAATCTTTTTTCTTTTAGAGTTGTGTATTAGTGTTTGGGGCCTTGAATATGCAGTATTATCTCTTATCCCAAAAGAGAATGAAATCCTTGCCTTAAATTGCTTAATAATTCCTAAAATAGGTATACCATTCATCTACTCAACTTTTTTTCACTTCTCATTAATTATTACGAAGAGTAAGAGGAATATTCATTGGAATATCTGTAAGATAGGCTATATTTTTAGTTTTATTCAGATGCTACTTAGTTTTGTTCCAGAGAAGGGATTTATAGTTAAAGGTGTTATCCACACCCAATATGGGTTCTACCCGGTAGCAGGAGAATGGTATTTCTTTAATATTTTTAATTTACTATTTTTCCTATGTTATGGAATCTTGTTATTATTTAGAAAATGGTGGGTGACAAAAGATAGGATAGAAAAAAGAAGATTGTTATACCTATGGATGGGGGTAATTATAGCCTTTGTAGGTGGTTCAGCTAATACTGTTGTAGCATATAATCCTACGCATGCCCTGGCTATGCGTTTCCCTCTCATATACCCTTTGGGGCATATTATAGTATTCCTTTCTACTTTATTTATAAGTTACGGTATCTTTAAATATAGATTAATGGATATTATAGTCAGAAAAGGAGTTATTTATTTCCCCTTCCTCTTTATATTTATTATCCTTATACTTGGAATTGGCAAACTATTTGTAATTCCTCCAGGTTTTGGACTTATTCTTACCATCATTTCTACTGCTTTAATAGTGGGAAGTATTACACTCATTTTCCAGGTGAGAGAAAAGCCGACTACCTTCCTTAATAAATATTTATTTCCTGGAAGATATGCATTAGAACAAATAATTACAGAATTTGAAGAGGAACTTACTCTCATCTTTGATAAAGAGGTATTGATTAGCAAAACCATGAATACCATCAAAAAGATAATTCCCAATGTTACTGAGGTTTTTATAATGTTATTAGATGAAGAAATGAAAGAATATAAAGTTAGTGCCGCTACAATCGGAATGGATGAGAATGAAAGAAGAACAATTATATTCAAATCAGATGAATTTATTATAAAATGGTTTAAAGAGGAAAAGAGAGAGTTATTTAAAGATAGGTTAAAAAAATACTCAAGGTCTAAAGAGGTACAGGAAAGACTTAAAAATGTACTTGAAAAAGTAAATATTATACTTCTATTTCCCTTAATATATAGAGATAAGTTAGTTGGTTTATTAGGGGTAAGAAGGAAGGTAGAAGATGACGAATGCTATACTGATGAAGATTTAGAATTTCTTTCCAAATTATGTAAGGAAGTTGCATTATGTCTTGAAAATATTAAACTTAATGAATTACAAGAGAAGATATATGGAGTAGAAGAAGAAAAAGAAAGAATAACTACATTATATATGATAAACTCTTGGATACAAAAAGAGGAAGATATAGATAAAATATTTTACCTGATCTTAACTGGTGTTACTTTTGGAAAAGGATTAGGATTTAATAGAGCAGTATTATTGTTATTGGATGAAAAACAAAAATGTTTAAAAGGTAAAATGGGAATTGGACCTACTACAGAAGAAGAAGCTATAAAGATATGGAAATCGATAGAAAAAATGACCATTGAAGATTGCATTGCTCAATGTGAAATTAGTAATATCTGGAATACTTCAATGAATGAAATAGTCCGGACAATATCTATTCCTGTAACTAAGGAAGAACCAGGAATACTTACTTTAAGTGTATTGGAAAAGAAATCATTTAATATTAAAGATATAAACGATTATCCTGAAATACAGAGGTTCCTAAAAGAACTTGACCCTCCAAAGACTCTTGCAATTGTACCATTAATCTTTAAAGAAAAGATTATAGGAGTTATAATTGCAGATAATAAATATAATAAAAAGCCAATTACTAATCTTGAAATGGAGATATTCTCACTGTTTGCTGACCAGGCATCATTTGCTGCTGCTCATCAATCAGCTATGGGTCAGTACTTATTTATTCAAATGAAAAAGAGAGTTGATCAGTTAGAAATGATTAGTAAAATAAGCAATGAATTAAATACAATTAGAGAGATGAAACAACTTTTACAGTCGGTAGTTGACACAGTTGCTGATACCTTAAAAGGTAGAATCTGTACTTTATTTTTATATAATTGTGAGAATAAAAAACTAACATTAGGAGCTGTTTATCCAAAGGGATGGTTACCTCCAGATGCTGAATATGGATTGGGCGAGAGACTCACAGGTTCAGTAGCTTTGAGTGAAAAACCAGTAATAATCAGAAATACGAAGGCAGATACTCGACATATAGGTGGTGTAGGAAAGTATCATGATTATTTAGTAAAACAAAATGAAAGTATTAAAGAGATAGAAATTAAGACATTTCTTGGTGTTTCTATTAAAAAAAACGGTAAACTTTTAGGAGTCCTTACTGTAACGAGAGAGCGTGAGTCTGAATATGATGATAAAAGTTTTACTGAAGATGATGCCATAGTGATTAAAACATTAGCAGAGCAAATTGGAATTGTTCTTGAAAATACTCGCTTATTAGATGAGTTACTTAGTGATTTAAGTCATAGATTATTGAATCCTTTATCAATAATAAAACAGTCCACTCAATTATTACAACAAGGAATTGTATCAGATGTTAAAGAACAAGAGGATTATTTTAAGGAAATAGTTAAAGAAAGTGATTATTCTATTAATCTAATTAAAAATTTATTAGATATTAAAGTGATAGAAGGTGTTAAAGATATTATTAACAAAGTCCCTCTTCAATTGAGGAAATTAATTGAAGATGTAATTACCCACTATAACCTTCCTGCACAACAGAAGGGGATAAAATTTGATATTAGTGGAATATCAGAAGATTTACCATCAATTATGGGAGACAAGGAATGGGTGTCTAAAGTCTTAGAGAATTTACTTTCCAATGCACTAAACTATTCAAATAAGGGGACTATTACAATAAGTGCAGAGGAGAAGGATGATTGGATTTGTATCTCGGTCAGCGATGAAGGAATAGGTATCCCTCCAAACGACTTATCCCATATTTTTGAAAAGTTCTATAGAGGGGGAAATGCAAAATTTGTTGAAGGGGCAGGAATTGGATTAACCTTTACAAAAAGTATTGTAGAAGCTCATGGTGGACAAATCTCAGTCACAAAAAGTGAAGTAGGTAAAGGGAGTACATTTGAATTTACTTTACCAATAATACAAACTGATAAGCAGTAATTTATTGTTTTTACAAAATAAAATAGATTTGAGAAAACCAATATAAAGGAGGAACTATACAATGCCACAAAAAAATATCTTAGTGGTGGAAGATAATCCTGTTCATTCAAGAATGATCGTGACTGTTTTAAAAAGCGAAGGTTATAATGCTGAAACAGTATTTACTGCTAAAGATGCTAAAGAGACTATTGATAGGATAGTGAAGGGAGAGAAAAAGTTTGACTTGATCACTCTGGATCTTATATTACCTGCAGAAAAAGTTGGTGAGGAAGGAGTTGAGGTAAGTGAGAAGTATGGGTATGAAATTGGTCGGCTTCTTAAAGAAAATGAGGTAACTAAAACTATTCCTATTATTGGAATTACAATTTTAGGATATAAGGAAAAGCATAAGAAAAAACTTCAAGAAATAGGAGTTGACCATTGCATTGAAAAACCTTTTGATGTCAATGATTTAAAAGATACAGTAAGGTTAATTTTAGAAAAAAGTTAATATATTATTTTCTTTAAGATATGTTTTAAAATCAAAAAGATTAAAGAGGTAAGATGTCAAATAAAAGTAACGAATATTTAATTGAACAATATGAAACTGAATTAGCAGATAGCTGGAGACAGCTAAAAGTATTCTTTACAATTAATGAAATGATTGGGCAAACTTCTGAAATAAATATTATTGAAGATATATTATCTCTATTAGTTCAGAAGTTGAATGCTGATAAAGGTATTATTTTCTTAAAGGATTTAAAAAAGGAAGTTTCAACAGAGATGAGTATAAAGTTTGTTTATAAATTGAATATAGAATTGATTGACAATCTCTCCGTTATAATTGGTTCAGGGATAGTTGGAGAAGTAGCTGAAAATAAAACTCCTGTAATTCAAAATGATAGAACTAGACTTAATAGTGATCCAATCCTTCGACAAATAAATTATGAGATTAACTCATGTCTATGTGTTCCTATTACATTATCTGGACAAATATTAGGTGTAATCTGTATTTTGAATAAGAGTTCTGGAGTAGATTTTACAGAAAGTGACGAAAGAGTAGCTTTGTCTGTTGCAGCTCAATTATCTACTATCATTAAGATTCAAAAGGAATATTTTGAGATTATTGAGGCTTTTGGTAGAACTATAGACACTAAAGATCCTTACACTTATGGACACTCTGAAAGGGTTGCTCGATATGCAGAACTTACAGCAAAGGAATTTCAGATTCCCCAGGATGATATTGAGATACTCAAAATAGCATCTCTTTTACACGATGTAGGCAAGATCTCAATCCCTGAGAAGATTCTACATAAACCCAAAGAAGAACCACTGACAGATGAAGACTGGAAGGTCATAAAAAGACATCCTATAGTTGGTGAGGATATCCTAAGTCCTATAAAAGCCCTACAAAAATTATTACCTTTAATTCGGTATCATCACGAAGATATGGACGGAGGAGGCTATGAAAAATGCAATGCTGGAGATTTATCCTTGTTAGTACGGATTTTGAGGGTAGCAGATGCGTATGATGCCATGACATCTGAACGACCATATCGGAAAGAAATGACTCCAGATGAAGCTATTAAAGAATTAAAAGACAATTCTGGTACTCAATTTGATCCTGAAGTAGTTGAAAAATTCCTTATAGTACGGAAGAAAAATCCCATTATCCCATAAAAAAGGCTTAAATTTATCATTGTAAGAGAGAAATAAAATGTCAAATGATAAATTATTACAAGAGTTCCAAACAGAATTAGAAGAGGCTTGGAGACAGTTAGAGGTCTTATTCACAATCACTGAAATGGTGAGTGAAAAGCCTGAATTAAAGAGTATTGAAGATACTTTGTCTCTTTTAGCTCTCAAATTAAATGCTGAAAGAGGAGTTATCTTTTTAAAAGAGTTTGAAAAAAGACCTAAACCAAATAAAATGGTAGCTAAAGCTGTTTATGGATTAAACCCAAAAGGCTGGGTTGATAAATACATTGTCTCTTTTGATGAAGGAATTATTGGTGAGATAGCTAAAGATGAAATCCCTAAGATAGAAAATGATGTTTCCTTACTTGAAGAAGACCCATTTTTCTCTCAACTTGATTTTAAGACGCAATCATTCTTAGGTGTACCTATAAGACTGGGGGAGCAACTGATAGGAATCCTTTGTCTATTCAATAAGAGCTTAGGATTTACAGAAAGTGATGAAAGATTAGCCTCTGCTGTTGCACTTATGTTAGCACCAATTATTAGTTATGAGCGAATTAGTAAATTTTCATATAAGATAAGTCAATATTTAAATTATTTTGGTTATAATTATCTAAGAATAGGTGCCTTGTCTTTAGAGGAAGCTATGAATTTATTGGGAATTGATAAAGGATTTATAATGTTAATAGATAAAGAAGCTAATAATAGATTAAAGATAGAAAAAACTATAGGTAATATTGAAGGAGAAGAAGTCATTAAAGAAAATCTTATTCAAATAGGAGAAGGGATAATTGGAAAAGTAGCAAAAGAAGGAGAACCACAAATTGTTAATAATCAGATACTCCTAAATAACGACCCATTCTTTAAAAGGACACGCCTTCAGATTTCTTCTCTAATTAGTGTTCCCATAAAGTGTGAGGGAGAAGTAGTTGGTGTTATCAACTTATGCAATAAGGAGAGAGGTAAGGAGTTTAATAAGAGTGATCAAACGCTGGTTTCTTTATTAAGCACTCAAGTAGCAATTGCTATTAAGAATTTCCAATTAATGAAGGAATCATGCTTCCGTATATTTGACGAACTTATCTCAGAAAGAAAAGGACTTAAAGATATTCAACAATTAATAGACCTTGCTGAGTCTATTCATATCCGGGCAGATCATTTACTCTCTGAGATGCCACGAGATGACCCTAATAAGTTGCATTGTAAACGAATAGTTCAAATGGCTACTACATTAGATATACTTTTAGAGGGAGTAAAAAAACTACTTTAGTTTTAGCTTTAGATAATGAGAAAAATAATCTTAAGAACTTTTTAGGAGGAGGTTTAAAAATGAAAAAAACATCAAAGAAAATACTATTAACCTAAGTTCATGACTCAAAAAATTAAGTTGTGTAAAATCAATGAGTTACAACTTCAGGAAATCGAATTTTGGCACTACAGATTTAAACTTTTCATAAGATCACCTTTATTGTTTTGCCAGGAT
>JBFLXS010000048.1 GCA_040755795.1 bacterium
ACCCTGTGTTGCAGTTGACGGCGGGGGACTGTGCGGTGGTCAGAGTTTTGTGGTCTCTCAAAGTTTTATCTGGCTATCAAACTTTTGTGGTAATCCTCCCCGCCGCACCTGAACTTTGTCGTTAGACAACAACTGCAAATAGAAGATATAAATTCATATATAAGCGGAAGAGTCAGTATGATAGTTAAAAGCAGTAAGGGCATAAAGATATTTGGTTGGCTGACCATTTTTTTAGCTATTCTATTAATATTGGCAATTCTTTTGGGCAAGCCATCAAAACCTGTCTCAGTCTCTGAAAGATGTGGACTGGGAATAATTGCTGTACTTGTGATGTTTGTGGGTATCGGAATCCTTAAACATTTGAACTTAGCTCGAGTAATATTTATCGTTTTTTCATTTCTTCTATCCTTTGGTGCTGTTTCAGTACTTATACAGAGGATTTCTGAGGGGAAGTTGGATATTGATGAGGTCATTTTAACAGCGTGTTTTCTCGCATTTACTTTCTTGGGTTCATGGTATTTTACGCGCCCATCTGTGAAGGCGGAGTTTAAAGGTGCATTTATAGACAGATTAAAAATGGTACAATACATCCATGCATTTGGTGTGGATTTCCTTTTAGCTGCTCCTATCGGTGCACTCTTGGTTGTTCTCTTTTGGCCATTTTATTTATATTCTATTGATAAAAGTAAGATTTTTCCATTTCTGACTACATCTTTACTTCTTTTAGTTTTTATATGGATTGTATTTTATTTCTCAGCCTATTTCCTATTAAAAACTTCTAAAAAATTTTATATGGATATAAATTCTATTCGCAAAATCCATAAAAGAGTTGCGATAGGAATTGCAATTTTTACAGCAGTCTACGCAGTTGGAGCATTTCTTAATGGCGTGCATAGTTTGACAAGCAAGGAAATATTTAAGTATAGCTGTCTTGTCATATCATATTTGATTATAGCTATAGCAATGGACAAGGGGCTTTTCGACAAATTGCTGAATCATGGAATTCAGAGAGTCTCAGAATCAGAATAGCAAATTTATTTGTCTTTCGTTGTCTAACAACTCGCTGCAGCCGACCTCAGCTACGCTCGGCGGCTGAGCTCAATCATTAGGTTATTTAGGAGGAAAGATGGAAAAATCACACAAAATTGCTCAAATCTATGGGTATAGCGTCTGCTTGACTACAATTATTACTTTTCTTATTTGCTTGGGCTCGATAGTCAATGCTATAATTGAACTAAGTGATCCTTTGCATTCTCGATGCTATTGGGGTGAAAACGAACCGAACTTAGCGTCATTTGAAACCTACAAGATGGACACCCTGAAGCCACTACAGCAAAAGGAACAGCAACACTCAGCACCTGTCTATGTTCCAGATGACCAGACCATTCGTACAATGTACGAAACTACCAAGGTTGATGTAGTCCGGCGAGAGCAACTCCGAGCATACAGTTCTCTATTGACAAATGGTTTGCTCATCATTGTATGCGTCACTCTTTTTATTTTACATTGGATTTGGGTCCGAAAACTTACAAAAACCGAAATATAAATTGCACTAAAAGCAAAAACCCTAACCATTCGCTGCGCCTGACTGCGGAGGCTGTGCCGTAATTAGAGTTTTGTGGTATCTCAATCTTTTATCTTGTTTACAAAGTTTGGTGGTAATTCTCCCCGCCGCACCTGAACTTTATCGTTAGCCCTAAACAATTATCAAAAAAACGGGAGAAGGTAAAAAAATTATGGTAAATACTAACAAAGAAGAAATTAGAAAGTGGATTAAAATCTGGAAAATAGCTGGCGAGGCTTTGGCAAAAGTAAAACGAAATGAGTTGCAATCATACGACTATAAAAAAAATCAAGTAATAGTTAACGAAATGCTGCAATATGCTTGTGAACATAGTAAGGTTCGTTTGAATAGTGGTTTGGTTGAACAACAACAGATTTTTATAAAGTTTAGAGAAAAAATGGGATAGTTAAAAATATGCACAGAACAACAATAAAGGGAGCTATGAATCCTTTATTCCAGGCAGGATTGGAATTTCAACAGATTATGGAAGCAAGAAAATGGCCATTTTGCTTTATTGGCGGATTGGCTGTCCTTCGATGGGGTGAAATACGAATGACTCAGGATATTGATGTCTCCCTTTTGTCTGGATTTGGGAATGAGGAACACTATGTAACTATACTATTAGAAACCTTTAATGCCCGAATACCCGATGCCTTGAATTTTGCACTCACCAAAAGAGTTTTGTTGTTGTATGCTTCAAATGGTGTTTCTGTCGATGTTTCTCTTTCAGGGTTACCCTTTGAAACTCAAATGATTAATCGTGCTACACCATTTTCTTTTTACCCTAATTGTTCTTTAATTACTTGTTCTGCTGAAGATCTTATCGTCCTCAAAGCATTTGCTGACCGGACAAAAGATTGGATGGATGTTGAAGGGATTGTTGAACGGCAGGGAGAAAATCTGAATATTGATTATATCATTGAGCAATTAACCCCTCTTTGTGAATTAAAGGAAACCCCTGAAATTGTTACTAAACTACAACATATTATAAAAACATTATCTGATTAGAATCAGAGGAAGTTAGATGAGTTCAGTTACGACTTTTGACAGCACTAAAGAATCATTACTTGATATATTACGAAGTATCCAGAAGGGGAAAACACAACTCCCTGATTTTCAGCGTGGCTGGATTTGGGATGACGAACACATCCGTAGTCTGCTTGTAAGTATCTCCCTTTCTTATCCAATTGGTGCAGTGATGATGCTTCAATCTGGCAATCCAGACATTCGGCTCAAGCCTCGCCTTGTTGAAGGAGTTACTATTGCCTCCCCTCCAGAACCTGAACGTCTTATCCTTGATGGTCAACAGCGACTTACTTCACTGTTTCAATCTCTTCTTTTTGGTCAAGCTGTTACCACAAAGGATGTTCGTGGTAAGCAGATTAAATGCTGGTACTATGTGGATATTGAAAAGGCATTGAGTCCAAATGGTGATCGGGATGAAGCAATCCGAGCTTTACCTGAAGACCGCATTATTCGAAATTTCCGTGGAGAGGTAATTAATGATTATTCCTTACCAGAGAAGGAATATGAATCAGGACTATTTCCATTTGCACAGATATTTGATTGTTCAGACTGGCGGAGAGAATACAACAAGTTTTGGGGACACGATTCTGAAAAGAGTAAACAGTTTGATATATTTGAGGTTGAGATTATTGACCGTTTCAAACAGTATCAGGTTCCATTGATAATACTGCGAAAGGAGACACCCAAAGAAGCCGTTTGTCAGGTTTTTGAAAAGGTAAATACAGGAGGAGTATCTTTAACGGTCTTTGAATTACTTACAGCTACCTACGCATCTGATAACTTCTTACTTCGGGAGGACTGGGATAAACATGAAAAACGGTTGAAAAAGCATAATGTTTTGGAGAACATCCAAAGTGATGATTTTCTGCAATCTATTACGTTGCTTGCCACACGAGCACGCCGTAATCAGAGTATTGATACAGGTACCTTACCCGAGAACGCACCTGGTATCAGTTGTAAGCGTAAAGACATACTTCGACTTTCACTTACTGATTATCAATATTGGGTTGATGTGGTAGCTGAAGGTTTTGAGCGTGCTGCACGATTTCTTCAAGCACAGAACATTTTTAGTGCCAGAGACTTACCATATCGCACACAAGTAATACCACTTGCCTCAATCCTTGCAGTGCTTGATGACTGGGAAAACATTGGGGTAAAGACAAAAATAGCTCGTTGGTACTGGTGTGGTGTTTTGGGTGAGTTATATGGTGGTGCAATCGAAACACGATTTGCCAAAGATGTACCGGAAATGTTAGATTGGATTGACAATAAAAGAACGGAACCATCAACAATTTTAGATGCCAACTTTGTACCAACACGATTGTTGACATTGCGAACTCGTAATAGCGCTGCATACAAAGGGATTTACATTCTTCTCATGCGAGATGGTTGTCAAGATTTCCGCACGGGTGATTCAATCAGCTTACAGCTTTATTTTGATGATCGAATTGACATACATCATATTTTTCCGCAAGACTGGTGCAAACAAAATGGGATCGATGCTCAACATTGCGACAGCATTGTAAACAAAACCCCATTGTCTGCCAAAACTAACCGTATTATCAGTAGTAACGCTCCAAGTGACTATTTGAGGCGTATCCAGCGTCATACTGGTATTGATGCCAATAAACTCGAAGAGATACTTAAATCTCATTTAATTCAACCTGAAACAATGTATTCTGATAATTTCGGTGATTTCTTTAAAGCACGCGAATCCGCTTTGCTTGGTCGTATTGAACAGGCAATGGGCAAATCGATTCCCCGTGAAGTATCTGTATCAGACGATAACACCACTGAAGACTTTGAAGATGAAGATATCAAGGATGAACAGATGGGCTAACCAGTCGCTGCAGCGGACGGCGGGGGCTGTGACGTGGTCAGAGTTTTGTGGTCTCTCAAAGTTTTATCTTGCTATCAAACTTTTGTGGTAATTCTCCCCGCCGCCGTTGAACTCAATCGTTAGGCTAACCACAAAAAAGGTAGAATTACACAAAATGAAAAGATACATTTTTATTGTCTTAATATTAATAATTATTGACACATGTGCGAATTTTATGGAGCTCCAACCATATAAAAATCAATAGCTTGTGCCAATATGTTCTTTTTTAACTTTACACCGCACACCTCTATTCTACTTTGTCCCTCATGACAACCTGATTTAAGTGGTGAGAAGTTATACTCAATAGCAAGTGCACCAATCCTTCCCGAATATTTTCCTTCTGATCTCCGAAATGATCTTTGGTCTTCAACCTTCCGAAATTGACTGAAGAACTGTTCCACTACATTGTTTGTAGCTGGGACTTCAGGATAATCATAATGAAGTGTAAGTTTGCTCCAATTCTCATTAATAAATTCTACCCATCTTTCCAGCGGTGTTCCTTCATAAAGCCAAGGTGTATCCTGGAGATTTTTAAAAAGCCGTGATGCTGTATAGATATTATCTGCCTGAAGTACATCAAGTAATTGGAGTTGGCTCGGCTTAATACGAGCATCAATCTGAATCTTTTCAAGCTCAATTAAATTTTGTTTAATCTCCTTTAGCTCTTTCTTCTCTTCTGGGGTAACTTCTTTAGTTATTTCTTTTGTGGCTTGGGTAATCTGCTTCTCTGCTTTCTTCTTTTCTCTTCCACATATTGCCTAATCTCTTTGTTTATATCTCTCATTACATGGAACTTACATAACTGATGCTTAGCTCTTGGGAATAGTTCCATCATAGGTTCTATATAACCTTTATATCCATCCGTTACAAAAAATAGTATATCTTCTCCAAGATAGGTCTCCTTGATCTCTTGGAGAAATTTTCTAATTGTATCTTTATCCCGTCTCTTGACTTGCTTGAAATGAACCAACCAATTCCCATTAGGATCAATAGCCGCTAATCCACATACTTTCTTACCATTAACTCGATAGTGCACCTCATCAAGACAGAGAACACCAGATAGGTGGCAACCTATTTTCCTATTAAGAACCAAAATTGGATTCTTTTCGGATACCTTTTGAGTCCATCTCATCGGGGTTGTCCGATGCATTTGCTATAATGTTCCTTTACTCACATGACTCGCTGCATATCCCGGTGTTGTTCTTCCCGAAACAATTAAATCCTGAGTTTCTAAGACAACATCCTTTTCATACCGTAGATACTTGAAACAAATATCTGGTAGTAAGATAAACAAATTTCCACATCTCTTACAATAAAGCTGCACCACCTCCTCTTTTGCTATTTCTCCCCTCTTGGATTTGCCTTGTTTCACATTCCGTATATAGATTCTGTTTTCTCCAACAAAAGTCGATCCACATTTAGTACAACACGCTACCTTAACTTCATCTTGAACCTTAAGTTCTTCCACCAAATTGCCGATAATATACATGGCTAACATATCCTCCTTTTAATACAATATAATTTTCACTTCTCATATTGTATTTCGGAATGTTAGCCGTTTTTCTTTACTTCTTTTTTATCTTCATAAAATTCGCACATGCCTCCTACCACATATTACTGTAAAAAGCATGGAAAAATCTGTAAACCATTATTTTCTATTTTAGCTTGGTGGCACAGATATACCATAGATACATTACATCGACTCAAAGAATTCGATAATTTGAGAACCAACACCCTTCAAATCTGTTTGAGGGGCGATAGTAGAACGATAGATATCTATGAAGAGATTAAAAAGAAAAATCTTGAGTTTGCAAAATTGTTGTTGAAACAGAGGATTAAAGGAATTTTTTCAAGTCCCCCTTATGTTGGCCTTATTGATTATCACGAACAGCATGCTTATGCATACGAAATTTTTGGATTTGAGCGAAAAGATGAATTAGAAATTGGTCCTCTATTTAAAGGTCAGGGAAAAGAAGCAAGGGATTCCTATATTATAGGTATAGCAGAAGTTCTAAAGAACTGTAAAAAATATCTTCAAAAAGATTATGACATTTTTTTAGTGGCCAATGACAAATTTAATCTTTATCCTAATATTGCTCAGTTTGCTGAAATGAAGATTGTTAATAGATTTAAGCGTCCTGTACTAAATAGAGTGGAAAAAGATAGAGCTAACGCCTATGCAGAAACAATTTTTCACTTAAAGGGGAAATAAGATGGTTCTTACAAGGGAACAAATAAAGAAAATTGAAAATACTGTCAAGGAAAGTCTGAGAAATAAATTTCAATCGTATAAACCAGAAACAAATAATATGCCATTCCATTATCGTTTGCTTGGGCAGGATAGAATGGCACTATTTTCTTTTATCCATTCTTTAAATACCACTTTTGGCACTTCTATTTTTGAACCTGTAGCAGAAACACTTGCCAGCTTAAACTTTTCGGTTGCGCAAAAACAGTTTGTGGTAGGCGATACAATCAGCGAACAGGCACAAAATGAAATACAACGCATAATGAATGAACTGACTATTGGAAATGGCCCAAATAAAGCAGAAGAAATCGCAAGGATAAGAAAAGGTTGCAACAAGGGCACAATGAATAAATTGAAAACCGTAAAGGTTGATTTGTTTATCAAGGAGAGAGTATGATTGAGGCAGGGATTTTACCCGGGGATTATGTGATTGTTAGGAGACAAAAGGTAGCAGATAATGGTGATATAGTTGTTGTCCTTATTGGCACAGAAGATGCAACGGTGAAGTATTTCTACCGTGAGATGTCGGATAGAATAAGATTACAACCTGCTAATTCCAATATGGAACCAATAATCGTCCATGCAGAGGATATTATAATTCAGGGAAAAGTCATTGGTCTGTATAGGAGATTTTAGAGGGGGATATTTTTTTACCCATTAAATAGAACATATGTATTATATATCTCTTTGGAGAAAGGAGAGATATGATGATTGAGGGCATATACACACCAAGATATCATTTAGATACCAGATTTTACCAGATATTTGCCAATCATTATCGAGATTTTTGTAGCTGCTATGATGAAAGATTCCGCAAGACTTATGGTAACTTCAGATTTGTGGTAGATAAGGTAGTAGATAAGTTTTTACGCTGTGGCAAGCCAAAGGATGGATTTGCTTATGTGGAATGTGAGGAGTGTGGGCATAGATTTTTAGTACCCTTTTCGTGCAAAACCAGGATGTGCCCTTCGTGTGGACAGAAGAGATTGTTAGAGTGGAGTGAATGGTTATTTGAGGAGGTATTGTTCAATGTAGAGCATAGGCATTGGGTATTTACTATTCCCGCGTGTTTGCGGTGGTGTTTTAGATTCCATCGAGAGTTACTGGGAGATTTAGCCGCATGTGCTGCTGATACGCTGACTTACTATATGCAACAGATGAGTGGGCACAAAGAGGCATATCCTGGAATAATCGCTGTCATTCAGACTGCCGGAGATAGACTAACCTGGAATCCTCATATCCATATTATTGCTACGGTGGGGTGTCTTTCACCAGATAGAAGATACTATGGTATGAGGAGTGATTATCGTAAGAGCTGGAGAAAGGACATCTTTCGGATATATGAGGTGGATCCGTTGAAGTGTCCAGAATGTGGTGGTAATATGCGGATGTTAGAGATTATTTGCAAAAAAGAGGATATTGAGGAAATCCTGAAGACCATGCCAAAACCTAAGAAATGGTTCTACCATGGCAAATGCCTCTGGAGGATGATACCCTGCCTGAATTCTCACCTGTTTCTTAACCCTACTTTTTCCCAACCAAAGCCAACCAGTCAGGATAAGTGTGTCCAAAATCTGATAGATAAAATGAATCCTTCTCGTTTTTGCTTCATCAAAAATATTTTTGAGCCTAATTTTTGATCTTTTTGGTGATCGGACCAAAAATTTTATAAATTTTTATTGACATAAGATAAAACTTATGCTAAAATATCCCCATAATGAGCAAAAGGGAAGGGGGTATTGAAGGGGGTATCCAAAATACCTCAAAAAGCAAATTCCTATCAGTAAATAAGGAAGTGGGGATTAAATGAATTGCCAAAAGATTGGTATATTTATTGAGGATGAGTGGGTCGCTAAAAGTTATCACACCATTATCAAAGAGGTCAAAAAGGCTGGTTATCTCCCTCTCTTAATTACCACAAATAAGGAATGGGATAATGGTGAAAGAAAGAGTATCCCATTGGGTAATGAACCTGTCTATCGGCTGGTTGTCGATCTGAGCATTGATGAAGTAAATATTGATGATTTTCTTGGTTTCCTCTTTCCTGGGGGATACTGGATAGATCGGTTGCGCTGGTGGCTGATGAAGGAGAAAGAACCAGGTGTGTTGGAAAGGCCTGAACCCAGAGCCCTGCTTGAAAAAATACTGCAATCTGAAAAACATCTTATCGGCGTTATCTGTCATTCCATGTGGCTGCTTGCCAGTTTCAAAGATATAGTCAAGGCAAAAGAGGTAACCTGTGCCTATAATATTATAGATGATGTGAGAAACGCAGGGTTTACTTATGTAGATAAGGATGTCCATGTGGATGGTAATCTGGTTACCGGTCGGATGAGCGATCATTCGGATACTTTTATCAAAGAGTTTTTAAATCAATTAGAAAGGAGGTAGTAAATGAGAAATTTTACACACAGTTTAAGGATAATGGGTATAGTGGAGGAAGTAGATGCACCGAGTTGCCATTTTAAGGTGCGATGTCTAAGCGGGGATGTCTTTGATGTCTTTGTGGGGGATGAAACATATTATAGTTTTATCCGTAATTTTGACAAACTAGATAGAAACAGGATTGCTCCTCCGGAAAATTATGTTGACAATCCGGGGGGCAGACTCGGTCGTTACATTAAAAAGGACTTGCTGGTAGCCGCCTATGGTATTTACCAGATTCATGAGGATGTAGAAAGGTTTGATGCTCGTGAGATAACCTTATTTCATAATCAAGAAGGAAATTACCTTTTTGAGGAGACACACTGGTGGTTAACCCAGATAACTGCCCTGGCAGATACCTGGCTCTTAAATTTATTCGGGCCCACAATTCATGAATTTGATTTTACTCAATATCAGACAAATCTCTCATATATTGGTTCTAAAGAAAAAGATCCTATTCAGGAATGTGCTACTCTATCGCGGTTGATTTATGGTATATCATCTGCTTACCTGATGACAGGAAATGAGCGGTATTACTGGGCTGCCAAAAGAGGTGTGGAATATCAACGGGATACCTTCAGAACCGAGAGCCATGACGGTTCTTTTGTTGTCTGGGCTTTTGGCTACCGCAATGGCCAAAAGATACTCCCATCCCAATTTGGGGACGATTATAATGCCATCCCGCTCTATGAACAGATCTATGCCCTGGCAGGTCTTACCCAATTCTATAGGATTAGCAATGATTGGGAGACACTTCAAGATATCAAGCGAACAATAGAGTTTTTTAATCAGAGATTTCTGGATAGAGAGCAAAGGGGCTATTTCTCTCATGTAGATTATGCAACCTTAAGACCTGATACGCCAGTCCTTGGAGATAACTGCAGTAAGAAGAATTGGAACTCCATTGGTGACCACACACCGGCTTATCTGTTAAACCTGATGCTTGCTATAGAGAATATCGCTAATGATGAGTTTTCCGAATTATATAAGCAATGCAAGGCTATGCAGGAAGAGGTGGCAGACCTGATCACAGAAAAGTTCCCCGACCCTAATCTGAATATCCCCTATGTTCAAGAGCGCTTTTACCGTGACTGGACACCTGATAAAACATATAAATGGCAGCAGAACCGTGCGGTTGTTGGACATAACCTTAAAATTTCATGGAACTTAACCAGGGTATTTAACCTACTGGGGAAAAAGGAGTATCTTGACTTAGCTATAAAGCTGGGTGATGCGATGCAGATTTATGGCCTTGACCGGATTCGCGGCGGTTGCTTTGATGTAGTTGAGAGAGAACCCAAGAATAATATGCCCATTGAGTTCACCTGGCATAACCGTAAGGCATGGTGGCAGCAAGAGCAGGCTATCTTGGCATATCTTATTATGTATGGTGCTACCGGAAGGCCTGACTATCTCCAGCGTGCCCGGGAATCAATTGCCTTCTGGAATATGAGTTATCTTGATTTTGATTATGGAGATGTCTATTTTGATGTTACCGATGATGGACTCCCTTATACCAAAGAGGTTCGGGCAATGAAGGGCAGTCACTCAAAATCAGGCTATCATGTCTTTGAGTTGAACTTCCTCGCTCAACTCTATATCCGTACCTTTGTAAGCAAGGTGCCATTCAGGCTATATTTCAAACCATGTCCACAGAGGGCAAACGACACCTTTAATGTGATGCCTGACTATCTGCCTAAAGGATCATTGAAGATGGGCAAAGTGTTTGTTAATGGTGTAGAACATTCTAATGTAAATCGTGATACCTTTCAGGTTGAAGTTGATGTAGGTAAAGATGTAGAGGTGGAGGTAGAGTTTATTCCTAATAAGGATTATAAACAAGGAGGTGGTAGTTCATGAGCATTTCGGTTCGCTTTGTTTATTTAACCGGTATAAAAGGTGATATTTTTAGTAATGCCCGGTTAATTGGCAGTTGGGATATTCATAGTCGATATTCTGAGGAGTGGACATCTGTTCCGATGAAGCAGGGAATTGGAGAGGATGGCTGTCAGTGTTTTAGTGCGATAGTCAAATTCAATGACTCTGAGCTTGGCCGGCAATTTCGCTGGGGTGTGGTGATAGACGGACCTGCCGGTAAAGACCTCTGGGGAATTTTAAATGAGATCAATGACCATAGGTCGCAAGAGCGGTATCGGGCTTTTATCCTTCAATCTGATACAGAGGAAGAGAGGTATTACCTAACCCACTGCCGAAGACTGGGGGCTAATAAATACCACTCTACCAAAAAATCTAAGCTAGGTATCCGCGTTGCTGTCTGGGCACCAAATGCCCAAAATGTTGAAGTCGTGTTTGGAAGCCAAAAGACTGGATACATTGCCGATGATGGCACGGGTATAGACCAAAGCTTTTCACCGCTTAAGATGTCTCGTGGAAGGGATGGTGTCTGGGAGACAAAGGCATCTTCCGAATTGGCAGATTTTGCCAGTTTTGACCATAAACCCTATATGTTCAGGATTACAAAAAAGGGAGGAAATGTTGCCTATCGAACGGATTTGTATTCCCGCTGCCAGATTGGTAGTGGTAAGTGGGATCCCAATGGAGAAGCGTATTGCGGCGATATTAAAAATCTTGATGGTTCAAAGAGTTGTTCAGTGGTGGGTTGATCCGGAAACAGTGACTAAAGAGTTCAAGGAACCAGTCTGGTCGGAAACAAAGTTTGTGCCAGAAGAAGAATTCTGGAAGGATGAATTTGACACTGAGCATCCTTTACCACAGCGAATTGAGGATCTGGTCATTTATGAGCTGCATATCGGAGCTATCTGGAATTGCAGGGGTGAGCCAGGAGATATCAGTGATGCGATTGCATTGCTTGATTACTTGAAGGAGCTGGGGGTTAATGCCATTGAGCTATTGCCGATGAATGAGTTTGAAGGCTGGGCATCCTGGGGATACGGCACTTCGCATTACTTTGCTATTGAGTACAGCTCGGGTGGAAGAGATCAGTTCAAGTATTTTGTCAGGGAATGTCACCGCCGAGGTATGGCAGTGATATTAGATGTGGTGTATAATCATTACCACCACTTTGCTGAACGGGCTGAATGGGCCTATGACTCTGATGCTCCAGAAGAAAATATTTACTATTGGTATGAAGGGAGGGCTTCTGACTATAAATCTTCCGATGGAGGCTATATCGACAATATGTCAACCGGATATGCCCCACGCTATTGGGATGAGATGGTGAGGAAGATGTTTATCTCCAGTGCTGTGGCACTCATGCAGGAGTTCCATGTTGATGGCTTCCGTTTTGATCAAACTACCTCTATTCATGCTTATAATGTCATTCACGCTGATGGCAGAAAGGCAGATAATGTTAATATCTTCGGACAAAAATTTCTTAGAGAATTGACCCGTACCTTGAAGTTCATTAAACCAAATGTAATTCTCACCGCAGAGGACCATTCCGAATGGGATATGGTGACAAAACCACAGGATATTGGTGGCTTAGGATTTGATGCAGTCTGGTATGCAAACTTCTACCACCACCTTATTGGTGATACAGGTCGCGGTTTGGATTTTGCCAAATTGCTCTTGATGGCCGGATGCGGTGATGATCGGCCACTTGCGATGAACTACTTTGAAGGGGTACTTAATGCGGCTGCTCATAAAAAGGTTGTCTATCATGAATCACATGATGAAGCAGGAAACTCAGAGTATTCCAGCCGAACAATTGTTATGGCGGTAAATAGAGCACGGCTTTTTGGAAAAACCCGCTCTTTTGCTGAGGCACGCTGCCGGTTTGTCTTTGGAATGGCTATGACCTCGCCCGGTACACCACTCTTCCTTATGGGTGAGGAGATTGGTGCTCAAAAGGAGTATAAATATGATACCTTCTTAGAACATAGGGAAAATCTGCTTAAAGAGCGAGAGGAAAATGGTCAGAGACTATTCAAATTCTATCAAGATCTGATTCACTTTCGGCTTAGTCATTCTGGGTTGCGGTCACATCAGATTGATGTTGTTCATGTTCATAATGATAACCGGGTGATTGCCTTCAGACGCTGGGATGATACAGAAGAGCTGCTGGTTGCAGCCAGCCTCAATAATCGTGCATTTAATTCAGGTTATGTGATTGAGAATCTGCGGTCAAGCAATGGTAGCTGGCAAGAGGTCTTTAATAGCGATGCTTCAGTTTATGGTGGTGATAATGTCGGGAACTCTGGAAATACTATCTCTTCATCCAATGGTCGGATAGATGTAGTCATTCCTGCTAATGGGTTTGTGGTATTGCAAAAAGAGTGAGAAAAATGTAGGGTGGGCATCGCCTACCAAAAAGGTAGCGGAGATGAATAGAAATCGGTGGCATTGTCTATCTTATATCTCAGAAGGGTGGAGAAACTGCGGTTATTAGGAAGAAGGCTATAATGTCAAAAAAAATTCTCACTATTCTTTCAAACTTTGGGTATTGGGGAGTTGAACTTACAGGGCCAATGGTAAAGCTTGAGGAAGCTGGCTATGAGCTTGTGTTTGCCACACCTAAAGGGAAGCGTCCCATTGCACTCCCTCCAAGTTATGACACCTCTTACTGGGATCCACCACTTGGGATTCGTGTAACAACAGAATTTGATGCAAATCAGGTTAGAGCAATCAAAGATAGTCCAAAACTTGACAATCCAATCAATATTTCCACATGGATACCAGAAAGACCATATTTTAGCACTGAGAACTTTCTCCGTAAATGGGAAGAATATTTCAAAACCGTAAAGGAACTTCAGGCTAAAATGAATGAAGAATATGCCGCTCTTCTTATTGTAGGTGGAAGCGGGCCAATAGTTGATGTAGTCAACAATCAACGAGTACATGATATTATCTTAGGCTTTTACAAATACAATAAGCCGATTGCGGCAATCTGCTACGGCGTGGCTACACTTGTATTTGCCCGTGACTTTAATGAGAGAATTCCTATTATCAGAGGTAAGCATGTCACCGGACACTGTATTGAGTATGATTATCATGATGGAACTGGTTTTGTGGGCACCGATTTCAATATGGGGCCACCGCCATATGTCCTTGAATACATCCTTTCTGATGCCGTAGGTCATGAAGGACAGTATCACGGAAATTTTGGTAAAGAAACATCGGTTATTGTTGACTATCCATTTATTACAGCCCGTTCACTCCAGTGTTCTCATGAATTTGGGGAGCAGTTTGTTAATATGTTGGAGAATGGGTTGAAGCGGTATGGATGGTAGAAGGAATATTGTGATGCGAGTCTGAAGTATAAGGAGGTAAGTAAGAATGAACGAAAATGGAGTTAGTAGGACGGTAGCAAACTCAGAGCTCGCAATTTTAGAAGGTATTAGGGCATCTCGGGCCGGAGATGTGACTAAGTTAACCACATGGTTAAAGGAAGGAAACAATCCTAACCAGTATGATTCTGATGGTTGGACGCCTCTCTTATGGGCCTCAGTCCGTGGTCATACAGAAATAGTTAAACTGCTTCTTAACAACGAAACTCATCCTGCAGATATTGGGATGGGACACCGGGAATCTGAAGCTCTACCAGTTCATTTAGCAGGACAGTCGGGTAACCTTGAAACGGCTGAGATTCTCCTTAATCATCACCCGGAGCACCTCGATGCAGTATGGGATTTAAATGGTCATACCATTCTTCTCCAGGCAGTCTTCTATGGACATCTTAAACTCGCTGAAATGGTTTTAAGAAGGGGAGCATCCACATCAATTACTACAGCGCGAGGACTTGGACCGATGGAGCTTGCTTCTCAATTTCAAAATTATGCAATAGAGGATGTAATCCGGCCGTACGACAGTTCTGTTGAGGAAAAAAGAGCTTATTACGAAACCTATCTTAAAAAAATCGCTCCGGTTATTCCTGATGACCAGGTATCTGCTCAAAAGTTAAGCGATGAACTTGTCAGCGTCATTGAGAAGGGAATAAAGAAAGCTGCCCATGAGGAGAATGCAGTTCAGGAAACCCTTGATCTAGTCCAAGACCTTATTGAAATACGGAAAGCTGAGGTAAACCGCCTGGGAGGTCCTCTCCAGCAACCTCCTCTTATTGTTACAGTAACCGGAAATAACGGGTTGCCAACAATTCCTGCTGTTGCCTCTCTTCGGAACCAGTTGGCCGAATATCTTCTTGAAAAAGGCGCTGACCCTACTCTTCACGAAAAGCATCCAATGGGTGTGCAGGCAATTATACGAGCAGCAGTTTTTAACCACCTTGATATCTTAAAGATGTGCGCAAAGCGAATGACACCTCAAAGGCTGACGGATGCAATTAACGAAATCCCTTTGGTAAACGGTCTGACAGCAATGCACGATACTGTATTGAGAGCTACGATGGCCAGTCCTGACCGCTTCGAGGGATATTTGGATCAGGCGCGATGGTTTGTGTCCAAGGGAGGACGAAGTGATATTGAGGACTTTGCAGGAGTGACCCAGCGAAATATCGCTGAGAACGCCAAGGATCCGGAAGTTAGGAGACGCTTACTGGAAGTACTGGACGCTAAATAAACAATATATAGGAGTCTGGTTTAAGATAAACTTAAATAAGAGGAGGAGAAAGAGATGAATGCAAAAGGCCAAAGAGACCCAAACAGATTAAAACGCGATCTTGCAGCTGGAAAGGTTTGTATAGGAGCAACAATTACAATAAACAGTCCTGTAGTAGCGGAGATTATGTCCCATATAGGACTCGACTGGCTGTGGTTCGAAACCGAACATACAGCACTTAATCTTGATAATGTGTTGACCATGCTTCAGGCAACCAACGGTTCTGATGTAAGTACAGTGATCCGTGTTCCATGGAACGATAAAACCATGATTAAACGGGCACTGGATACGGGTCCTGATGGAATCATTATTCCATTGGTGAATACACGAGAGGAAGCCGAATATGCGGTTCGTGCTATGAAGTACCCACCCTGGGGAGAACGGGGCGCAGGCCTTTCACGGGCACAATGCTATGGACTTCATATGGGAGAATACCTTGAAACCGCAGATGAAGAAGTAATGACGATTCTCATGATCGAACACATTACAGCGGTTGAAAATATTGAAAATATCCTCAAGGTCAAAGGCGTAGACTCGGTTATGGTCGGAGCTCTTGACCTATCCGGAAGTATGGGAATACTTGGCCAAACCGGTGATCAGAGGGTAGAAGATGCTATACAGAAGGTATTGGCAGCTTGTAAAAATGATAGTAAACCCTGCGGTATCATCACAGTTTCCCCGGAACAAGCAAATCAGCGTATTGAGCAAGGGTTTACCAATATAATCCTGGGAATAGATGTGTTGTATCTCCACGGCGCAGTCCAAAGCGCCTTGGAACAGATTAAACGACCTTCGAATGTATGAGATTCAGGGCGAGGAGTGGGGTCAGACTACCATATAAAAGTCAAGCACTTTTTTAAATTTTTTCTTTAGAGTCCAATTGGATACGACTTGGAATGCATAATAATTCGGTGAGGCAGAGGAAAAGGAAAAGACAGCGAATCAGAGCTTTTGTCTAACCCTGCGTTGCAGTTGACGGCGGGGGACTGTGCGGTGGTCAGAGTTTTGTGGTCTCTCAAAGTTTTATCTTGCTATCAA
>JBFLXS010000049.1 GCA_040755795.1 bacterium
ACCTTTCCGGAATATTTAACACTAAATCCAAGAAAAACCAATTGCTTGATTTTAAAATGGACAGAAGAGGAAGAAGGTATTGGTTTTTTGAAAGAGGTGTTGAGGGAATTAGAAAAGGTGTTGTAGAAAGATTGAAGACCAAAGACCGAAGGACAAAGAAATTAGGATTTAGGGAATAAAGGACAAGAAACAGAGACCAAAGAATAAAGCAATAGGTGATTATTAGAATTATGCGCCTCGTTTTCAAAAAAAATTAAAAATTTAAAAATTTTTTAAAAAAACACTTGACAAAATTAAGATTATATGATATAAATTTACTATACTTATGAAGGAGAAGAAATTATGTATAATGTATCAAGCCAAAAAGTCATAAGTAACGAATTCCCACATACATACATACATACATACATACATACATACTTACTTACTTACTTACTTACTTACTTACTTACTTACTTATTTACATACTTACTTACTTAAGAAAGTCACTTTTAAATAGAAGGAAAAAGGATTTTTATAATCAGCAGGCGAGATTTAGCCTGCTTTTTTTGTGTCTGTTTGTGGGGTGTAATCAGAGTAATTAGGAGAATTAACCGAGCATGTATGGGCTCTTTAATTCAAGAAGAGGTGATCTATCCGATTAAGACGTGGTTAGTTATGTGAAAACACCACCGATTTGAGGAGATAACTAAGTTTTATGGGGAAAATAGCATATATTGATTTATCTAATTTAAAGGTACAGGTGGAGACAATACCCCATGAATTGCAAAGACAATTTATAGGTGGTCGAGGGATTAATATGTATCTTCTATATACACATACTTTGCCAGGTATTAATCCTTTATCTCCTGAAAATATATTAATAGTTGGTGTTGGGCTTCTTACAGGTGTTAAAGGACCATCTACAAGCAGATGTTCAATCTCTGGTAAGTCACCTGAAACAGGATTAATAGGAGATTCAAATATCGGTGGTTATTTTGCAGCCGAATTGAGAAAGACAGGTTATGATCATTTGGTAATTAGTGGTCAAGCAGAAAACCCTGTTTATATCTTAATAGAAAATGGAAGTATTACGATTAATGATGCAAGCTCAATTTGGGGAAAGGATACTATTGAAACAACAGAGATTCTCAAAAGGGAACATGGGGATTCTATTCAATCCCTATGTATTGGGCAAGCTGGCGAAAACTTAGTTCGTTTTGCATGTGTTAGGTCTGGCTGGAAAAATACTGCGGCAAGAACTGGTATGGGTTGTTTGATGGGTTCTAAAAGAGTTAAGGCAATTGTTGCAAAAGGTACTACAGAGGTTCCCATTAAATATGCAGATAAGTTTAAAGAATATAGTAACAGCCTCAATTCTAAAATTGCAAGTTCAAAAATAAGAGGTGTACTAAATAAGTATGGGACACCATATTTATTTGATCTCCATAATAAATTGTTTGGAATTGTGCGGACATTTAATGGTCAATTTAATATCTTTTCTGAAGGAGCTAATCTATCATCATTTAATTTAGAAAAGTATTACATTGGTAAAAGAACCTGTTTCTCATGCTCGGTTTGTTGCCGGCATGGATATTTACTAAAAGAAGGACAATTTAAAGGTCTGTATGGAGAAGGACCGGACTATGGTATGTTAGGTGCTTTTGGGCCTGTTTGTGGAATTAAAAATCTTGAGACTATTCTTGTTATTAATGATTTATTGAATAGATATGGGCTGGATGCGAGTTCTACGGGTAATATTATTGCTTGGGCGATTGAACTTTTTAAAAAGGGCATTATAGATGAGAAAGATACAGGTAACTTAAAATTAGAATGGGGAGATGAGACAACTATTATTGAATTGATTCACCAAATTGCTACAAGAAAAGGATTTGGGGATATTCTTGCTAATGGCGCAAAGAATGCTGCTGAAAAAATAGGAAGGGATTCTGGAAAATACTTAATATGGGTCAAGAATCTTCCTCAATCAGATCCGGTTGACATTAGAGGACATAAAGGGTCAGCATTAGGAGTTGCTACATCTACACGAGGAGCAGATCATTTAAGGAGTCGTCCTACATTTGAGTTTTTAAGACTTTCAGAGGATAAACTTAGGGAAATCTATGGAGATGAGGTTTCAAGTGACCCTGATTCATATAAAGGAAAAGCTCGAATAGTTTGGTGGTCTGAAAATCTATATGCTGTGGTCGATTCATTAGGAATATGTAAATTTATCACGAAATATTTTAGTCCTGATTTATTAGGATTTGAAGAATTTAGTAAATTAATCTATTATGGAACAGGGATAAGAATGTTAGAAAAAGAACTCTTTGAAATTGGGGAAAGAATAACAAATATCGAAAGGATGTTCTTAGTTCGGGAGGGGATCAGAAGAGAACATGATAATTTACCATCTCGATATTTTCAACCGATGCCTTTAGGAAAAAATAGAGGTAAAAGGATTAATACGCAATCTTTCAATAACATGTTAGATGAATATTATCAACTTCATGGATGGGATAAAAGGACAGGAACTCCTACAAAAGACACCTTAAAACGATTACATTTAGATAAAATATTAGATAAAATATGCTCCGTAGAAGTTTAACGCTTTAGTGACTATATAGATAAAAGGAAAGCAGTTATGTCAGAAGAAAAAATTATACCGTTAACTGGATGGGCACAGATTGATTCTGAGACTTTTTCCCCGGGGGAAATTGTTCCTCAGGTAGGCGGTAAAATAGATGTGGATATGTCAAAGATTATAGAATGGCGAAAAAAAATGCAATCTGAAATAGAGCAAAAGATCAATCTTCGTTTAACCTTTGCTCCTATTTTTGTGCAGGTAGTGGCACAAATTATAGAAGAATTCCCACTTGCAAATGCTACCATAAAGGATAATCAAATTCATGTTAATCCGGATATTAATATAGGATTAGTGATGAGTGCCGGAGTTAAGGGTGAAGCAGGTCCGGTAGTAGTGATTCGAGAGGCAAATAAAAAGACATTGGAAGAACTTGTTTCTATGATACACAATCTGAGCAAGAAAGTGAAAAAGGACTCATGGGGTTTAGCTTCTTTATCACAGCAAGATGATAAAGTTGCCAAGAGACTTCAAAAGATTGCTTCAGCCATGAGAGGTAAACCAACTTTTATATTGAATATCTTTGGGCTATATGGTGTTGATATCCACATGCCTTTTCTCCCACCAGGACAAGGTGTAGTATTAGTAATAAGTAGAATTACTAAAAGACCTGTAGTTGTGAAGGATGAAATAGTAATTCGTCCTATGTCTACTTTATATGCAGCTTGTGATCACCGTTTAGCCAGCGGAGTCGTAGGAGCTCGGTTTTTGCGAAGGATTAAGCAAGTTCTTGAAAATGTTGAACTCAAGAAATAAAAGAGAAGAGAAATGATAAGAGATTATAAGATAATTTTCCCAGTGTTATTGGGTGGGGATTTAGTAGTATCTTCGGAGCACTTAGGGGTCAGCTATTTAACAGCAGTTTTAAGGAAAGAAGGGTATAAAGTGAAAATAATTGAGGTTGATATACATGATGAAGAAGAAAAATTAAATGAAATATTGCAATTTCAGCCTAATTTGGTTGGATTTACAACAGTTACATTTAATATCGGAAGGGTTATCAAATTTAGCAAAAAAATAAAAGAGTTTATGCCTGAGACACACATTACCTTAGGGGGGCATGTTGCTACGATAGAAGCCGAAAATATCTTAGAAGAATGTGAATCTATTGACTCTATCGTTATAGGAGAGGGAGAAGAAACAATCGTTGAACTAACAGAGCGATTAGAGAATGGTTTAGACCTTAATGGTTGTCTGGGAGTTTTTTATAGAAAGAGAGATAAAATTTACAAAAATGACAGACGTCCATTAATTAAGAACTTAGATATACTCCCGTTTCCTGTCAGAGATGAACTTGAAGAGCATAAACTTAAGCTTCCGTATTTAAGAGTACTCGGTAGTAGAGGGTGTTTAGGTAACTGTGCCTTTTGTGGCAATCCATCTTTTAAAAGGATTCAAAAAGGTCCTCCATGGAGGGGGCGTTCTCCTAAAGATTTTGTGAGTGAGATAAGTTATCTGGTAGAAAAATATAATATTCATACTTTTGACTTTGTAGATGATACTATTGAGGATCCTGGAGGCTTAGGAAAGAAAAGAATAAAAGAAATATGTGAAGAAATAATTCAGAGAAACTTAGATATCTATTTTACAGTCAGATTTCGGGCTGAAAATTGGAGTGAAGAAGACGATGAACTATTAGAATTGTTGGTTAAGGCTGGACTTGAGAAAGTCCTTATTGGATTTGAGGCGGGAAATCAAAATGGGCTTAGATTATTTAACAAACGAGCTACGGTGGAAGATAATTTACGAGTTATTGAGCTATTAAATCGACATAAGATTTTTACATCGTATGGGTTTATTAATTTTCATCCTTATAGCACATTTTCTGACTTGAGGGATAACGCGAATTTTTTAAGAGGAAAGATAGGATATAATCTGAGACGATATTGTACACGATTAGAACTCTATTCTGGCGCAGCAATTAAAGAGAGACTAAAAAAGGATGGTTTATTATCTAATTATAATTATAAGTCTGGTAATTTGTATGCATATGAATATGTAAATCCGAAGGTTGGGACTTTCGCAAGAGAGATGGGCAGGATATTGAAAGACTATCAGGAAGTAATGGATTGGGAGATATTTGAAATAGTGATCTATACTTTTATCTACCGAGTAAGAAGGAAATTTGGAGATGATGTTCGGATCAAAAATGACTTTGAAGAGTTTGAGGATAAGATTCAACTGATCAAAAAAGAGATAGATGAAAATAACTATGAGTTTTTTATGAAGGCGTTGGAATTGGCTGAATACAGGTGGAATAGTGATAGATTTGAAGAGTATAAAAGAACACATGTACGGCCATTTCTTAAAAAGAAAATCGAAGAGATAAAAACTGCTCAGTTAAGGTTTGGATTTAAGGCAAAAAAGAGAGGCGTTGACCTCTCGAAGATAGAAGGAGAACCCGGGGTCATTGCTGGCTGAGTTTTAAGTGGAGGGTGTTGTGAAATCAAAAGTAGCAGTAGTGAGATGCAATGGATATGATTTTGAAGAGGTAAAAAAGACAATACAAGAATCTCTGGAATTAATAGGTGGATTAGGAAGTATTGTTAAAAAAGGAAGTAAGGTACTATTAAAACCAAATATAGCTGGACCCTTTCCACCAGAACAAGGAGCAACAACGCATCCTGTAGTTATCAAAGCAATGATTCAATTAGTAAAAGAGGTGGGTGGGATTCCAGTAGTCGGAGATGGTCCAGGTACGATACTTCCTGCATTTGAAATCTCTGGGATTGTAAAGGTTGCTGATGAAGAAGGGATAGAGGTAATTCTATTTGACAAAAATGGTTTTGAAATGGCAAAGATTCCAACAGGAGAACAATTGAAGGAAACACACTTTTCTAAAGATGTCTTAGAAGCAGATATTGTCATTTCGATGCCAAAATTAAAAACTCATGTTTTTGTATATTATACAGGTGCTATTAAAAACATGTTTGGGGCTTTATTGGCAGATTCAAGGAAGAAAACTCATAGAATTGACGATGCCGAACTTTTCTCTAAGGCATTAGTCGATATATTTACCATCAGAAAGCCTGATTTAGCAGTAATGGACGGGATAGTTGGTATGGAAGGAGTTGGCCCTACTCATGGTCAAGTTAAAGAGGGAGGGATAATTATATCATCAACGGACTCAGTAGCCCTTGATGCGGTTTCTTCTGCAATTATTGGATATGACCCAATGGATATTCCTACTACAAAAGATGCTTATATGAGAGGGCTGGGGAATGGAAGGTTAGAAGAGATAGAGATATTAGGTAGTCAGATTAATGAGGTGAAAGTTGATTTTAAAAGGGTTCCTATTCTAAGTGGTAGAGATAAAAAGCGATTCATGAGACTTGCCCTTGGACATTTAGTAGTAAATAACAAGAAGTGTAAAAAGTGTGAGGTATGTGTTGAGCATTGTCCAGTTGAAGCAATTAGACTGGCACCTTATCCAACGATTGATCGAAAAATTTGTGTCTATTGTTATTGCTGTTTTGAACTCTGTCCTGAAGGAGCGATGATGTTTGATGAAAAAAGTATGATAGGAAAGAGCAGTTAAAATGGAAGTTAGTGTTATAATCCCAACCTATAATAAAAAAGAAAGATTAAGATTGGCTTTAACCTCGTTCATAAATCAGAGCTATCCAAGGAAAGAATTTGAAGTCGTGTTAATAGATGATGGCTCGACCGATGGGACAGAAGATATGGTAAGCTCGTTAATCTTACCGTATAAGATAAATTATCTGAGACAGCAGAATCAAGGACGTTCCGTAGCCAGGAATTTGGGGATAACATACGCTAAAGGTGAAATAATAATATTTACCGATGATGACTTAATTCTATCTCCGGAATTCATCGAAGAACATGTAAAACATCATAAAGATGAAGACAAATTAGTTGTTCATGGTACTATATATACGATGCCATTTTTGAAATTTTTCAAGGATCCGACAAAGGGAATATTGCTTGATGAATTTAAGGATAAACAAGAAGTAACTTCTGGTTTAAGAAAGATGTGCATCTCTGAAGAGGATGTTCTTAATAACTTTGAGAAGATAAGAGAGACGAATAAGAAACTTACTCGATTTGAGATAGGAATTCATCAAATGCTTTCAGGTAATGGAACAAACTGTGTTAGTCCCTGGATAGGCTGTACTGGAGGAAATATATCGGTGAGAAAATGCCATTTAATTCAGGTAGGATGTTTTGATGAAGAGATTGGAAAGACATGGGGAGGAGAAGATTTAGAATTGGGATATCGTCTATATAAGTATGGATGTAAATTTGTGTTAGAGAAAAAGGCAGCCAATTATCATATAGCTCATTATCGTGAAGATTTTATGCGTATTCATAAAAAGACGCATGAACTCTTCTATAGAAAGCATAAGTGTATTGAGGTTAAGTTGTTGTGGGATTATTTTGAGAAGAAGATTAAAACCATTGAAGAGTATAGTGAAATGGTATTAAAAGAGAAAAGAGGGTGTATTCAATAATGAAAATACTGTTAATAGCCGTTAATCAGGAGAAACATCCCTATCCAGTTCAACCTCTTGGAGCAGCATACATAGCTGCGGCATTAAGAGCAAAAGGACATGAAGTAAGAATAGTGGATTTATGTTTTGTAGAAGATTTTCAAAAAGAGCTTTTGGTAAATTTAGAAGGATTCAGCCCTCAACTTATTGGATTTTCTATAAGAAATATTGACAACACTTCTTTCCCAAATACAAAATATTATCTTCCTGGGATAAAGAAGATAGTTGATTTTTGTAAGGAGAATACAGATGCTTATTTAATTGTGGGAGGATCGGGATTGTCTGTTATGCCTAAAGAGGTTTTACAATATTTGGGGCTGAATATCGGTGTGGTAGGAGAAGGGGAAGACACCTTATATAAAATAGTAGAAAAAATAGACCAAAAAAGAGACATTAGGGATACAAAAGGAATAGTTTATTTTGAAGATGATACTTATATAGAAAATAAGGTGGATTACACAAAAAACAGGGTGGATAAGTTATTCCCGGATCGAGACCTTTTGGATGTTAAAAGATATATGGCAGAAGGTAGTATTACCAATGTTCAGACTAAAAGAGGCTGTGGTTTTAAATGTATATATTGTACTTATCCGATAATAGAAGGAGAAAAGATAAGATTGCGTAGTCCCCGCTCTGTGGCGACTGAGATTGAAATGCTTAATAAAAGATATGGGATAGATTATTTTTACTTTATAGACAGCATCTTTAATTTTCCTATTGATCATGCCATGGAAATTTGTGAGGAAATAATTAAAAAAGGACTAAAGATAAAGTGGACAGCATTTTTTCATCCTAAATTTATAACTAAAGAGTTAGCGGCTCTTTTGGTGGAGTCAGGATGTTCGGGGGTCGAATTTGGCATCGATTCTGCTTCAGAAAGAATACTTGAGAATTTAAAGAAAGGATTTTTTGTCAAGGAAGTAATCAAGGCTTCCTCTATATGCAAAAAAGCGGGATTAAATGTCTGCTGTTATCTCTTAATAGGTGGTCCTGGAGAAAATAGGGAGTCTCTGAAAGAGACCTTTGATGTTATGGAAGATATCTCTCCCACTGCGATAATTGCCCAAAGTGGGGTTAGAATTTATCCTGGAACAGAAATAGAGAAGATAGCAGTTGCTGAAGGGTATGATTTAGAAAATTACTTGCCTCCAAAATTTTATATCTCAAGAGAGTTAAAAGATAACTTAGTAAAAGTTATCCGGGAATTTATCCCAAACCACCCAAATTTTATCTATGAGGGACTGGGAGAGGAGATTCCAGTAGAGATACTTAAAAGGATGCGCAAGATGGGGATTAAAGGCCCCTTATGGGAATTAAAGGGAAAAGCTGAGGTTCAATCTTAGATAGGTTAGGTATAGTCCAAATTTTATTTATCATAGGAGGGAAAGAGAATGGAGGATAGCTTAATTGTTGAAAACCAACTACGGGATTTAATGGTTAAAGTATGGAAGTTGGATATGAAACCAGAGGAAATTCCTGATAAGGAAGACATGTTAGAAAAATTAGGAGTGAACTCGGTAGATGTGTTAGAGTTGCTTATACATATTGAAAAAGAGTTTGACATGGAGATAAATGATGATGATCTAAATGCAGAATTGGTTAACTCAATTGGTTCCTTAGCTAATTATATAGTAAAACAAAAGGAAAGTAATTGATACTATTTATAAGATATTAATATGGACATTGTTACTGCTTTTAAAGGAAGGGAGATATTGCAAAGCAAAGCAAATTATTTGAGCTTTGCTAAAAAACCAGATAGCGAAAGGGTTCTTGTATTAGCTCCACATCCTGATGATGAGAGTATTGGATGTGGTGGAGTTCTTTATCAACATTATCTTGCTGGAGAGAAAATTACCGTAGTCTTTTTAACCGATGGATGCCAGGGTAGATATAGAAGGCGAATAAGTGAAGAGAAAATAGTAAAGCAGCGAAAAGAGGAGGCAAAGAAAGCGGCTGTAATTTTAGGAATACAAAATATTATCTTTTGGAATTATAAAGATGGAGAGTTATGCTCGAATGAAGAGTCTATAATGAGAATGAGAGAATTGATCGCTACTATTACTCCTGATGTGGTCTATTTACCTTATTTTGTTGATGAGCATGAGGATCATTGGGCAACAAATAAGATATTTCTTGAGGCTTGTTCTAAAATTACTTATAGATTCAAGGTCTGTGCTTATGAAGTGTGGACTCCTTTAATACCCAATTATCTGGTGAATATTACAAAACAGATGGATAAAAAATTGGAGGCATTAGAATGTTATAAAACACAGATCGAACTCTTTAATATAGCTGAGATAGCAGAAAATCTGAATGCCTTTCGCGCGAGAAGAATTCGGTTAAAAAGCTATCGATATGCAGAGGCATTCTTTTCCTGTGAGATAGAGGAGTATCGGTATCTTTTTAATAAAACCTTTAATGGTAAGAATAATAAACTCAAATAATGAGAGAAAAAATTGAAAATCAAAGTATCTGTTGTTAAATGTTCTGATTATGACCAAGAGAAAGTAAATCAGGCAGTTAAGGAGGCTCTTAATCTTATTGGTGGGATTGATGAATTAGTTAGGCGTGGAGATAAGGTTTTATTGGTGGTAAATCTCCTTCAACCTAAAAAACCAGAAGAAGGAGTTACTACTCATCCAAAAGTAGTAAGTGCTGTATGTGAGTTATTGAGAGATTTAGGAGCCGAAATTTGGATTGGTGGCTCAAGTGGAAGTGCTACATTTGGAGGAACATCAGAGGCTTTAAAGATTTGTGGAATACAGCAAGTAGCGGAAAGATATGGTGCCACGATAATTAATTGTGATAAAACTGAAGTTATAGAAATAAATAATCTACAAAATAATAGATTAAAAAACTTTTTTATTGCTAAGCCTATTACAGAAGCAGACTTAGTAATTTCGGTACCAAAGTTAAAGTCTCATGCATTAGTAAAATTTACTGGAGCGATAAAAAATTTCTATGGTGTAATCCCGGGAGCTGGAAAAGCACAAGGACACGCTATTGCAAATACAGAGAAAAGATTCTCAGAATTTCTAATAGATATTTATCAAGCCGTGAATCCAGGTCTTGCAATAATGGATGGCGTAATAGGAATGGAAGGAGATTGCTATGGTGGAAACCTTAGACAAGTTGGATTGATTCTTGCAAGTACAAGTTGTATTGCCCTGGATATTGTTGCTTCGAAAATAATAGGCTATGAACCGTGGCAAATAATGTATATAATGGAAGCTATTCAGAGAGGGCTCTTTCCTAATATAGAATCTATAGAAGAAGTAGGAGTAAGAGAAGCAAAAGTACCTTTTAAGCACCCTACAGGATTTTTTGAGCATCTCCCTGGATTTCTACAGAGTTGGGTGTGGAACAGAGTAAAAGCAAAGCCTACTTTAAACATCCAATGGTGTAAAAGATGTGGTGTGTGTGTTAAGGCATGTCCTGTAAATGCAATTAAAATGAGTGAAATGCCAATAATTGAGGAAGATAAATGTATTTTATGTTATTGCTGCCATGAACTCTGTCCTGAAAGTGCTATAATTCTTAAACAAAATTGGTTGGGATATTTCATAGGCAAAGATTGGCAATAAAGGAGAAAAAGAAAAAATGTTTGCTGATCCGACAAAAATACTTGAGTTAATGTATGCATATAAAACTTCAGAAGCTCTTTTTGCTGCTAATGAATTGGATGTATTTACACTACTGAATAAGAAACCACTAAGAGGTGAAGAGATTGCTAATAAATTAAATACAGTTCCAAGAGCTACAATTGTTCTATTAGATTTTTTGGTAACAATAGGACTTTTAAATAGGGAAAAAGGAAGATATTCTAACACATCTATATCAGAAAAATTTCTGGTAAGAGGGTCATCGGGTTATTTGGGCGATTTAATAAGATTTGAACGACATCTTGATACAAAGATCACTACTACTAATCTATTAAAAGGGATTAAGGGAGAAGTAGAGGAACTACAGGCAGGAATAGATCCCGAAATAGACGAAATATATATGAAGGCAATGGATTCTATTGCAGGATATTCCTCTATGTTTCTTGCTCGTCTTGCCAAATTAGAAGGTAAGAAAAAGTTATTAGATTTAGGCGGAGGACCAGGAACTTTTGCCATAACATTCTGTAAAATAAACCCAATGATAAAAGCTATTGTATTTGATTTTCCAGGGATTGTTGAGATTGCAAAGAAAAATATAGCAAAGCACCGTATGGAACAGAATATTGATGTATTAGGAGGAGATTTCACCAAAGATGATATTGGTAAAGATTATGATTGTGTGATATTATCTAATGTGATGCATTTCTTCAATCCAGAACAGAATAAAAATACAGTTAAGAAGGCTTATGAGGCTTTGAATAATGGAGGAGTGTTTATATTGCATGATTTCTTCTTAGAAGACGAAGAGAAAACCAAACCTTTTGTAGTCGCAGAACTCACTATAGATTGGTTGACTATGGGATTGGTGTTCAACTTTTCAAGAAAGGAAATTACAGAAATGTTTAAGGAAATAGGTTTTACCGAAGTTATTTTTAAAAGACTTCCCTATTTACCAACTTCAGCAGTAATTGGTAAGAAGGAGTAATTTAAAAGCATGGAAGTATGTGAGAAGAAAGGTAAGTATAAAAAGATAATAAGCAATTTTAATACGGAAAAGGGGACTTTTTGTGCCCTTTGCAATACTAAAAGTCTTTTTGAATATTATGGTTACAAACTTAGTGAGGCTATGTATTGTGGACTCTCTGGTTATTTAGGATTCTTTTATACTCGTGAAAGCCTTGAATCAAAAGAAATTCTCTACGGAAGAATCGGAAATCATGATATAATTCTGAAAAATCTATGTAATGCTTTAAATATAAGACTCAAAGAAAGAACAATATACGATGATGAAGAGGCTTGGATATTAGCAAAAGAAAGTCTAAACAAAAATATTCCACTATTGTTATGTGTTGACGATTTTTACTTAGAATATCACTTCTACTTTAATAAGATACATTATCTACGAGTGGCAGACCTGATTGGGTTTGACGAAAAAGAAGGGGTGGTACTTCTATATGATATTGAAAAGAGGACAAACTCAATTGAGAATTTTAAGAAAGCAAGGAATTCTGAAGTCAATGGTATAAAGAATAATAATATGTGGTATGAATTTGAATTCCCCTCGGAACTTCCATCTTTAATAGAACCAATAAAAAATGGTATTAACCAGAGTGTGAAAATGATGTTGGATGAAGAGAGTAATGAAACTCGATTTTATGGAATTACAGGTATTAGAACCTTTGCAGGGGATGTAGGAGAATGGGTGAAGAAATGGGGGGAAGAGGAGTTATATGCTAATATAGAGAATATGTATGTTCAAATAAATAGACCTGGCGGTCCAACAATAAGTAGATCTTTATTCTCGGAGTTTTTATTTGAAGCGAGCGATATTATTAATAATAAGGAGCTGTATAAAATAGGTAGAGAATTTAAGGAGATTTCAAAGGCATGGGAAATAATAGGAAATTTGTTCTTTAAATGGGGTGCAGGAGCATATGATGTCATACCAAGGATACAAGCACGACTGCTAAAGATTGCAGATAAAGAAGAAAGACTGTTTGCTGCCTTGAGGAACATAGTAATTTAGTGGAAGAGGTAAAAATGGTTATACAAGGAAAACAAATAGATAATAAGAAGATTCCATTACTGGTAAATGATTTTGTAATTCGAGAAGATATCTGTAACTCCCGATGTGAATATTGTCTAATAGGGGATAGCTCGATAAAGGAAGACCGTTCGGTGAAAAGAACAAATGGAATTGTCCGATTTGATCCCAAAAAGATAAAGGAACCGTTACTTTATCAACCCGGCACTCCCTTAAAGATCCGTATCGACAAGGTATTAAATATAATGGAGGATTACACCCATACATCTATTCTAAAGATTAGTGGAGGAGAGGTATTTTTAATTAAGAATATAATTGGATTATTAGAAGATAGACATACTCATTACTCAAATGTACAAGTCTTGACAAATGGAACTCTATTAAACCGTGAAATAGTTAAGAGATTGGCAGATATTCCAAGTATGAATGTGCAATTTACCATTGATGGGCATACCCTTGAAATGAACTCATATCGGGTAAAAACTCAAACTCTCCAGGATAAATTAATGAAAAACCTTGATTTGTTAATAGAATACAAAATACCGGTGGAAATCAATTGTGTCTTGACAAATAAAAATACAGAAAATTTGGATAAATTTGTGGAGTACCTTCTTCGCTATGAGGGCAAATTAATCCTTCTCCCTTATCCAGTTCGGGGAACAGCAAAGTCAAAATATTTCCCTTTACCCGAACAATTAAAAGGTATAGAAAAACTTATTGAAAATTACACCCTTTATCAAGGGGTCTTGCCTCCTCTGATATACTTATCAAGCTTACTCGAATATTTAATAAGAAGAAAAAGGGTATTAAAATGTAGCCTTCCTCTATGTATGTTTCAATTGTTTGATGATGGGATTATAACTCCCTGTGTGAATATGTGGACTGTAATCTTAGGGAATATCTTAAATGAGAAACCTGAACCTGTGTTTGATAAGATTGGTAAAGAGAAAATATATAATCTTATGCTTACGGATGAACCTTCTACTCCTTTCTGTAAACAGTGCTTTACTCCGTGGGATGTGATAAATTTATATTTTCAAGGTGAAATACCACTCGAAGTATTATGTGAAATGCCATTATATGCCAAAGAAGAAATCAAGAAGAAATTAGAGAGATTAAAAGAAATAACTATAGAAAGAGGGGGCAAAAAATGAGAAAGACACTAACTTGTGGGTTAATAATGCTGCTATTTTCAATTACTACTTCGGGGGTCTTTGCTTTTCCTTATCCCAATGCTGAAATAAAGAAAGGAAAGTTGACTGTAGGAACAGGTGTTGTATTTAACTTTATGGGGTTCAAAGGGACAGATGCATTGGACAATTACATAGAGTATGGGGTGAGTGAAAAGATCGGAGTTTTAATTTCTTATGATGATGCGCATCCTTTCGACCACGATGATACGGCCTTAGCAGGTGGAGTTATTTATCAGTTCTTAGAAGAGGATGGGTTAATTAAAAGAGGAAAGAGATACTCTGCCTCATCTGCACGTCTTGGTTTCATAAGAGCTAAACCTACAGATGTAGATGCATGGGCATTATCTATTATAAGAAACTATGATTATACCGATAGGTTTAAAGGGGGATTTGGCTTAGGGGTAGGATATCCAACCGCTGGAGATGTACCGCACCAATTACTCCTTTTGATAGATATGGGGTTACGGTATAAGGTAATTAAAGACATCCATTTTGAGCTTTCTACCATTCTAATTTTTGGTCTTGAGACCAAAGATAGAAGAGGCGAAGGTCTTCCTATATCTATGCGGTTTAAAATTGGGTTTTAGTCTAAATGAGTGTATTTAACAATCATTTTTTATCCAGGAGTAATCTTTAATGAAGTCTAAAGTATCAATAGCAAAATGTAAAGATTATGATTTTGAAAGAGTAAAAAATACAATAAGAGTATCTTTGGAATCAATAGGAGGATTGGAAGGTATAGTTAAAAGAGGGAATAGGGTATTACTAAAGGGGAATATAGGAGCACCAAGCCCTCCAGAACAAGCATCTACAACGCATCCATCGATTATCAAAGCAATGATTCAATTGGTAAGAGAGGTAGGTGGTATCCCAATATTTGGTGATAGTCCAATTATAGAACGGATAACTGAGGAGACCTTTGAAATAAGTGGGCATGCAAAGATTGCTCATAAAGAGGGGATAGAAATAACAGCATTTAATAAGAATGGTTTTAAAAAGGTAAAGATTCCTAAAGGAAAACAGATTAAAGAAATCTACTTCTCTAAAGATGTTCTGAATGCAGATGTTGTTATCTCGATTCCAAAATTAAAGACGCATATTCTTACATATTATACAGGAGCAATTAAGAATATGTTTGGAGCGTTAGAGAAAGAGTCAAGAATAAACATTCATAAAAGTTTTATTAAAGTTATACCATTCTCTGAAGCTATAGTTGATGTTTTTAGTGTTAGAAAACCTGACTTAGCAATAATGGATGGGATATGGGCTATGGAGGGACTTGGTCCAAGTCATGGTCAAATTAAAAAAGTAGGAGTAATTATTTCATCAAAAGACTCAGTAGCCCTTGATGCGGTTTCTTCTGCAATCATTGGATACGATCCAATGGATATCCCTACTACAAAAGATGCCGAGATGAGAAGATTGGGAAATGGAAAGTTAGATCAAATAGAAATTTTAGGAGAACAAATTGATAAAGTAAAAGTTGATTTTGAAAAAGTTCCTATAATAAGAGATGAGATACGAGAGAGGTTTAAAAATTTCTTTTTGTCAAAGATGTCGGTAGATAAAACAAAGTGTAAAGGTTGTAATCTCTGTATGGATCAGTGTCCGGCAAAAGCAATAAAACTAAAGCCTTACCCTGTGTTTGACCCTGAAAAATGTATTCTTTGCTTCTGCTGTTTTGAACTCTGTCCTGAAGGAGCGATAACTTTTGAGATACCAAGATTAGTTGGAAAGTCTTCCTTAATTACTCAGGAAATGGCTTCAGAGCTTTTGACAAATGTCAAAAAATATAAGGAGGGAAAATAAATGAAAGTTCTCGGTATAAATGGTTCACAGAGAAAGGAGGGGAATTCTTTCCTTCTTCTTAAATCTGCTCTTGAAAGGACAAAGGAAGAAGATAAGTCTATAGAGATAGAAATATTACAATTAGCGGATTGCAAGATAGAACCTTGCCTGGCTTGTTATTCTGGTGTAGAAAAAGTCACATATTATGGTTGTGCCCAAAAGCCTCATAAATGTATAATCAAGGATGATGATTTTGAAGAGGTTTTTCAAAAGATGGTGGAGGCAGATGGAATAATTGTTTGCATTCCTCTTTATACCCCTATCCCTTCAAAGTTTGTTGCCCTAATAGAAAGGTTGATGATGATTGTGTATTCATCAAGCGAGGTTGATGAGGATTTTGTCTGGCCATTATCTGGCAAGCCATTCAGTATAATTGGCACATCGTTTGATAGCTCCACCAATTGGGTTTTAAAGCCGCTTAGAAAATACGCCTGGTTGCTTAGATTTTACCAGCCAAGAATAAACAACAAGGTTTTCAGTGTAGATGCAAAAGGTGGAGTAAAGAATCCAAAGAATTTAGAAGCAGCAAGAAAACTTGGTTCTTTAGTTGCTAAAACTTTAATAAAGAGAAAAGAAAAAAGTAAAAAAGGTCGAACATAAAAAGTAACTATTCAGCTTCCATTTTTTTCCTTTTAACACTGAAAGTGTTAAATTTCACATAACCGTAGATATAATCTACGGAAAAAGACTCGTGAGCACTACTCGACCCTGAAAGGGTCGAATTTTAT
>JBFLXS010000050.1 GCA_040755795.1 bacterium
TCAAAGGATAAGTTGCAAAAAAATCATCAGGCTTTTGAGCCTAATTTTGCCATCTTTGAGCAAAATAAACAGATTGATAAGGATAAAGAGAACTTTAGAAGTAGCATAAAATTTACGAAAGTCCAGACATAGAGAATTACCCAAAAAATCAAAATGCAAAAATCAAAATGCAAAGAGAATTTGTATGGGTTTAGTCTTATGCTTTTTACATTTTGAATTACATTTTGATATTTGATTTTTGTCTCACATTATGTCAAATTTTGACTAATAACTGCTATAGAAGGAGAAGAACCCTTCAGCCTTCAACCTAATTACGGACACGGATTACAAATTTTCAGTGTTTTATCCGTGTCCATCTGTGGCTGAATAGTTACCGCAAATTTTCAGAGGGGGAAAAATGGAAATAATCAAAGTAAAAGATGCCGGATTTTGTTTTGGGGTAAAAAGGGCAATAGATTTAGCTATGGAAGCGGCTAAAAATGAGAAAAATCATGTCTATACATTAGGTCCGCTGATTCATAATCCACAGGTGTGTGAAGAATTAAGGAAACAAGGGATAATTGAGGCTAAATCATTAGATGAGATAAAATCAGGCGTGGTTATCCTTCGTTCTCACGGCGTCCCACCTAAATTATACCAGGAAATATCCAATGCCGGGATTAGAATAGTGGATGCGGTTTGCCCGAGTGTGAAAAAAGTCCAGGAAATAGTGCATAAGCTAAAAGAAGAAGGTTATGAGGTAGTTGTTGTCGGAGAAAAAAATCATCCAGAGGTAATGAGTATCGTTGGAACTTTAGAAGGTGAAACGATTGTTGTCGAAAACCCTCAAGAGGCAAAAAAACTTAAAATAAGGCGTAAAATAGGTGTTATTGCCCAGACAACACAAACTATTGGTAATTTTAAAAAGGTAGTTGAAATACTTTTAGATAAGTCCAGGGAATTAAAGATAAATAATACCATTTGTAAGGCAGTAGAAAATATTCAGAAAAGCTCCTTGAATGTGGCAAAACAGGTAGATTTAATGTTAGTTGTTGGCGGTAAAAATAGCGCCAATACGACTCGCCTTTTCCAACTGTGTAAAAATAAGACAAAATTCGCCTATCACATTGAAACACCAGATGAAATAGCCACAGAATGGTTAAAAGGGATAGGAAAAATTGGTGTTACAGGCGGCACATCCACCGCCAATTGGCTTATTGACCAGGTAATAAAGAGATTAAAATATATGGAGTAGTTCACTTCCATTAGATTCTCTTGAAAATAAGGAAGTAGAAAGTAGAGAGTAGAGAGTAGAGAGTAGAAAGTAAAGAAAATACCATTCCTCACGCCTATCTCCTTACTTCCCACCTTCTATCTTCTATCCGCGAATATCCGCATCATCAGCGTCATCAGCGTGCTATTATTTTTCATCGTCATTTGTGAGTCGTAGACTCTTGAGCGTTTCCCCTGAAAATAGTATATGGAGTGCGAAAGCTTGCTTTCGCTTTGGCTTGCTTTACCTTGCCAAAGCCACTTTTGGCTTACCTCGAAAGCGGTGGCAAGCCACCGCACTCCAAAAATTTTCATCCTCGTTTGTGAGCCGCAGGCTCATGCCCGGTTTCTCCTAAAAATCAGGCTCTCATTTCTTTCTCAATATCCAAGTTCCTTTAGCATCCCCAGATTATCCTTCCATTTCTTTTTTGGTTTAATCCAGAGTTCAAGAAATACCCCCCGGTTAAGAAATACCTCTATTTCTTTTCGAGCTCGCTCACCTACCCTTTTTAACTTCTCACCCTTTTTGCCAATTAAAATTATCTTCTGTGATATTCTTTCTACATAAATTACAGCCCGGATGTAATCTTTTTTTCCTTCTCTTTCTTTAAACTCCTCAATAACAACCGTTGTCGAATAAGGAATTTCCTGTCCATATTCCTCAAATATCTTTTCCCGAATTATCTCACTCACAAAAAATTTCTCAGGTTGGTCGGTTAAAATGTCTGTTGGGTAATAAGGTGGGTTTTTAGGTAGATATTTCATAATACACTCAAGTAACTCTCCGGTTCCGTCTTTTTTAATCGCAGAAATAGGCATTATCTCTTTAAAATCATAAACTTTTTGCACAGAGTCAATTAGTGGCAAAAGGGAGTCTTTTGAAACTAAATCAATTTTATTGATGACCAGAATTGTGTCTTTTTTATAATCAAGGAATTTAAGTTCAGGTTGCTCCTGGGGTTCTATCATAAGTATAACTAAATCAGCATCTTGTAAGGCTAAATGTAGGGTTTTGTTCATTAATTCGTGAAGTTTATACTTAGGTTCTAATATCAACCCAGGGGTATCCAAAAATATAATCTGGTAGTTTTTATCATTGAGAATACCCAGTATTTTATGTCTTGTGGTTTGAGGTTTTGGGGTAACCGCAGACAACTTTTCGCCTAAAAATAGGTTAAGCAAGGTTGATTTTCCAACATTAGGTTTTCCAACAATAGATACATAACCACAATGGAATACATTTTTTTCTTTCATATCAATGTTATATCCGCTAAATTCTTGTAGCCGTTCACCGCAGAGCACGCTGAGAACGCAGAGAAAATTTATTACTGAAACTTATTATATCGTAAAACATCCCGTGTGTCAACTAAAAAATATCCCTTACCATAAGCACTTCAACCTGATTACGGACACGATTTACGAATTTTCAGTGTTTTCATCCGTGTCCATCTGTGGCTGAATAGTTACATTTTTTTCTATTTTCTAACGCTGAAATAAAATTATTTATTGACATAAAAAGAAAAATATTGTAATATATTATAAAAGTAAAGAGATAAATGCGCCCGTAGCTCAGATGGACAGAGCGGTGGACTTCGAATCCAAAGGTCGGAGGTTCGACTCCTCTCGGGCGTGCCAGGAAATAAAGGAATAATCGGTAACCGGTAATCAGGTAATCGGTAAGGAGAATTCAGTAATCAGTTGTTAGATGAAGATTGCCGCCCCCAAAAAATCTAAATAAGGAGGTAAATGAAGAATGAAGAAATTGGTTTTAAGTCTGTGTGTTTTGGGGATATTGGGCATAGCCATTGCTGCCATTGCTGCAATGACGGCAAGGGACTTCACTGGTTGTCTGGAGCGGTACGGTTGCACTTACGATATAGTTTGGGATGGATGGAAAGGGTTTCTGACTCTTGGGCCAGACGGAACCGGAACACTTGAACAAACTACTGGTACAAGAGGGCGGTATTCAGTTCGACATCAGATTTTGTGTGATCCGCAAGATACTATCGAAGGCAGCCGAGGTCCAGGCTATCAAAGATCAAGTACGCTTAAACACAGGATTGTCTTTTGGGTTGATTTCAAAAATACTCCTCGTAACCATAACGATGATCAACGGTTTGATGGTTACATGATGACACAAACAAAAGATTCTATTGCAGGGATAACTTGGTGGAATAGAATTCCTTTTGGATTTTATGCCACTAACAAGACGGCCCCTCTAATATAAGCTGTAAATTACGGGGGGCGGCAGCTTCATCTAACACGGCTTTGCGGATCAGTGCGTTCGTTCAAATGTTTCGCATTTCGCAAAGCCCGATAACGTTACTGACCACCGATTACCAATCACTGATGACTGATAACTTTCTTTAGGCGCCTGTAGCTCAGATGGATAGAGCGTCGGACTCCGGATCCGAGTGGGGAGGTTCGAGTCCTCTCAGGCGCACTAAATTCGGTAACTGGTTAAATGGTAATTGGTAACTGGTGATTGGTAACTATTTAACCAATTACCAATCATCGGGTCGTTAGCTCAATCAGGCAGAGCAGGGGCCTCTTAAGCCCAAGGTTATAGGTTCGATTCCTATACGGCCCACCAACTAGTAATTGGTAATTGGTAACTGGTAACTGGTAATTGGTAACTGGTAATTGGTAATTGGTAACTGGTGATTGGTAATTAGTTACCATTCACCAGTTACCATTTACCAAAAATAAGGAGGTTTTTGATGTACGCTATTGTTGAAACCGGTGGAAAACAGTATAAAGTAGAGGAAGGCTCTACGATTAATGTGGAGAAAATAAAAGCTCCGGTAGGTAAAGAAATAGAACTAACTAAAGTTCTGATGCTCTCCACAGATGATGATGTGATTGTTGGAAATCCGACCATAGACTCAGTAAAGGTAATTGCTCAGGTAGTAGATGAGGTAAGAGGGAAAAAAATTACGATTGTGAAGTTCAAACGACGAAAACATTATAGACGAAAAACCGGACATCGCCAGGATTATACTCAATTGCTGATTAAAAGTATTGAAAGATAAAGATAAGACAATTCTTTTAGATGAGGTTAGCAAAAAATGGCAGAAGATTATTTTAAAGAAATAAAACAAATGCTAAAAGAACTCGCTCAAGGTCATAAAGAATTTGAGCAAGAACAAAAAAAGACAGATGAAAAACTCCGTAAGGTAGGTGAGGAAATCGAAAGACTTACGAAAAAAACAGATGAGGAAATCCGTAAGGTTAATAAATCAGTAGCAGGAATAAGTGATGGCTTTGGTAGAATGACTGAAGGATTCGCACTTGCTTCTATAGAAGAAGTATTCAAGAAACTTGGAATACATATTAATAAGACCTTTCCAAGAGTCAGAAGTAGAAGAAATGGTGACCATCTGGAAATAGACTTACTTAATGTAGCTAAAAGTGATAAGAAAGAGATGGTTATTATTGTAGAAGTGAAGAGTTATCTCCGAACCGAGGATGTCAATGATTTTTTAAATGATATATCAAAGTTTTATGATTTTTTTGAAGAGTATAGAGATAAAGAGATAATAGGTGTGATTGCCTTTATGAATTATGCAACAGGGGCAAAGGAATATGCAGAAAAAAGAGGATTCTATCTCCTATTTTGTTCAGAGGATTTAATGAAAATGGTAAATAAAAAAGGTTTTACACCACAGGTGTGGAGTTACAATTAAAGTATAATGGTAATAGTAACTGTTACTCGCAATCCAGAGGGAAAAATTGTAGGATTTAGTGGAACAGGACATGCAGATTTTGCTAAAGCAGGTGAAGATATAGTATGTGCGGCAGTATCTGCCCTCCTGCAAAGCACAATTAAAGGACTACAAGAATATGTAGGCATAAATTTAGAAATAAGTAAAGAAAAGGGCTCCCTTGAAGTCAGGATAAAAAAAATAGACCAAAAGTTTCTTCAATTGCCAACAGATGCTATCTTAGAAACTCTTGTATTAGGATTAAAAGCAATTGAAAAAGAGTATAGAAAGTATATGAAATTGATAGAAAGGAGAAAATAAAAATGAATGAAACCTTAATGATACAATTATTGATAACTCTATTAATAATTGGGACTATCCTTAATTTCTTATTACCTTTATCCGTGGCTTATTTAGCCAGTGTAGTAAAAAGAAGATTTGGGAAAGACTATACGGATAAATATACCGAAGCCGCAGAAATAGGTGTGATGGGTTCTGAACAGTATTTTTCTACTTCAACCAGTGAGGTTACCCATAAAGATAAAAAAGATTTAGCGGTGGATATAGCTAAAAAGATATTAGCCAAAGATGGTATTATAATTAAATCACGAGAAGATGAGGATTTACTCTCAGATGTTGTTGAATCCGTTGTTTTTATGCTAAATGGTAATAAGGAAACAAAAGAACAAGGGAATGAGTCCTGATTTGTTTCCCTGTTAACTATTGCAGGAGGTATGAAATGGCACATAAAAAAGGAATGGGGAGTTGTAAAAATGGCCGTGATAGTGCGGGAAGAAGATTAGGTGTAAAACGCTCTACCGGTGAATTTGTTAATGGCGGAACAATTATTGTCAGACAACGCGGCACAAAATTCCTTCCAGGACGAAATGTAGGTCGCGGTGGAGATGATACTTTATTTGCTAAAATAACCGGGCAGGTAAAATTCCATTTGCAAAACGGTAAAAAATTAGTCAGTATTATTCCATCGTAGGAGGAAAAAAAGTAGAGAGTAGAGAGTAGAAAGTAGAGAGAAATAATAGAATGTTGCCTTTCTACTCTCTACTCTCTACTCTCTACTTACTATGTTTATTGACCACGCACAAATAACAGTTCAAGCAGGTAATGGCGGGAATGGTTGTATAAGTTTTCGACGAGAAAAATATGTCCCTTTTGGCGGTCCTGATGGTGGTGATGGCGGAAGGGGAGGAAATGTTGTTTTATGTGCAAATGAAGGATTAGTTACCTTGCTTGATATTCAAAAAAAACGATTCTTCAAAGCCCCAAAAGGAGCTCATGGCAAAGGTAGTAATTGCACCGGGAAAGATGGTGAGGATTGTATCATCCTTGTTCCTATCGGTACACAAATCTTTGATGCTAAGACTAATGCTCTCTTAGGTGACCTGATTTCTCATCAGCAAAAGGTAATTGTGGCTTATGGTGGTATAGGTGGAAAGGGAAATACTCATTTTGCAACCTCGATAAATCAAGCCCCAAGAATTGCTCAGGAAGGTAAAGAAGGCGAAAGAAGAATATTAAATTTAGAGTTAAAGTTAATCGCCCAGGTAGGATTAATAGGCTATCCCAATGTTGGTAAATCCACTCTTCTTTCTAAAATCTCTAAGGCTACACCCAAAATCGCCGATTATCCATTTACTACCTTGACTCCTAATTTAGGAATGACTAAATTAACTGAGTTCAGCTCAATAATTGTTGCTGATATTCCTGGTTTAATCAAGGATGCCCATAAAGGAGTTGGACTGGGCCACAGATTCTTACGACATATTGAACGAACTAACCTTTTAGTTCATATCTTAGATATTTCCCAGAACCCAATCTCTCAATATAATATTTTAAATGAAGAATTAAAATTATATAAAATCAAGGATTTAATTCAAAAAAAACAGATTGTTGTTATAAATAAAATGGATATTAGTGGCTCTGCAGAAAAGTTTAAAGAAATTAAACCATATTTTACTTCATCAGGGATTCAACCTATACCTATTTCTGCCTTAACTGGACAGGGAATAGATGAATTGTTAATCGCCATACAAAAAAATGAAAATAACCTTATCCAAAGCCAAACGAATTGTGGTTAAAATTGGCACAAGTCTTTTGACCACGCCAGATGGAATTTTAAGCACCACTTATCTTTCCGGAATAGTGGGCGATATTGCTAAATTGCAAAATGCAGGCAAAGAATTTATCATCGTTACCTCCGGAGCAATTGGCGCTGGAATGCAAATTTTAGGGTTAAAAGAAAGACCCAAGACGATTATTTTAAAACAAACCACAGCCGCCGTTGGGCAAAATAAACTTATGGAGGTATATGAGAGATTATTTAAAAAATATCAACAAACTATTGCTCAAGTTTTACTAACACACCAGGACCTTTCCTGCCGGAAAAGCTACATTAATATTTGTAATACTATCTTAAAACTGTTAGAATATAAGGTGATACCTGTTATTAATGAAAATGATACAGTGGCAATAGAGGAGATAAAATTTGGGGAGAACGATACCTTATCGGCTTTAATTGCCCAATTAGTTGAAGCAGATTTATTGTTAATCTTGACTAATACTGATGGGTTATATTCCGCAGGAGGTGAATTAATTCAAAAGGTAGTAGAAATTACGGATGAAATTACCCAAATAGCAACTGGAACAACAAGTAAGTTTTCCACAGGTGGAATGCAGACCAAGATTGAGGCGGCTAAAATCTCCACTCAATCAGGAACAACAATGGTTATACTAAACGGTAAAAAGCAAGGAATTATTGAAGATATTTTACAGGGAAAAGAATATGGAACTGTTTTTGTGGCTAAAAAGAATAAATTAAGTAGTCGTAAGCGATGGATAATGCATAATTTAAAACCTATGGGTGAGATAATCATTGATGATGGAGCAAAAGAGGCGATTTTAAAAAGAGGGAAAAGCCTTCTACCTTCTGGAGTTTTAGAGATAAAAGGTGAATTTGATGAAGGAGATGCCCTCATTATTAGAGATACACAAGGAAAAGAATTAGCCAAAGGATTAGTAAATTACCCTGAAACAGACCTGTTTAAAATAAAAGGCAAACAAACTAATCAGATAGAAGAAATATTAAGCTATGAGTACGGAGAAGAAGTTATACATCGGGATAATTTAGTGATATTATAGGTTAACCCGTCCTGTTAAATCCTATTCCTTTTATCTTCAGGTGATTTTCTTTGATTGCAGTTTTTGCTCCAATGATTTCTTTGACTAACCAGAGGTTTGACTCGATATGGTCGGTCATTCGTGGGATTATATATTCAGAAGTGCCATCTGCCAGGCTGGCGTAGATTATTAATTGGTCGGCTAAGAATCTATCCACGGTTGCCTTTGTATTGAGGTCTTCAAGTAATGTTTTCGCTACATATCTACCGATTTTTTCAGAACTTCTACCTATTTTGCCCGCCATATCTGCTCCAATTAAGCAGTCAGTATTGGTTTTAGCACAAACAAAAAGATTCGCCCCTTTTTGCAATGAGGTTTCATCATCAAGTATCTCAAATTTCGTATCATAGCCGCTTTGTTTTAAAATCTGCTGGCAGGTTTCTGCCATCCGCTCACTTACCCGACCACTTTTAAGATGAGAAGATAAAGATATACCTGTAATTTCAGTAATTTCCCCCTGCTCAAGTAAAACGATAGGTTTAAGTTTATGTGGTGTTGGGTTCACCTCTAACTCAATAATTCCTCCACCTTCTGGCACATATCCTGGTCGAATTAATCGCAAATGAGCCTCAATACCCATTTTTCTAATGGTCGGGAATAAAACCCGTTCCATATGGAAGGCACTGGGTGCAAAATCCTGAAATAAACCACCAGAAATTCTGAATGTAGATGGTGTTTTACCAAAACAGACAACAGGTAAAATCGTCATCGCCAGCATTGTTGTTGAACCTGCGGTGCCAATATCCCATTGATATTGACCTGCCTTTATATTTTTGCCAGGTCTAAATGTTAATATTTGCGAGCCAACCTCTGCATGTTCTAATTCACCACCAACTAATTCTTTACAGGCAAATACAGATTTTAGATGTTGATGTCTAAGACCTGGTTTTTCTCTTTTTGCCCGGATATTTTTTATCTGTAATTCCTTACCCAGCAAGGCACAAAGCCCAACACAATACCTGAGAATAGTCCCACTACCCGAATATTTAGAACCATCTATTTCTATCATCTCTTGTCCGCACCTCTTTTATCTACAACTACTCAGCCACGAAGACACTAAGGCACAAAGTATAAGTTTTAAACCCTGTTCATCCCTCGCTATTGTTATACTGGTAAAAATAGTATTAACCCAACTTGTTTATCCTCTACAAAAAAATACTTACAACGGAACTTCCACTCTATTTAAAGACAAAATTTAGCATAACCATTTGATTTTCAATAAGATATAGCGATATCTCTTGTTTCTAATTCCTATCTACAATTGAAAGGTGGATTTAATTCCCCATCCATTATGATTATATAATAGGATATTAATAAATTTTTGTCAAGCATTTTTAAAAAATATAAGCGTTCAGGGGTCAGCCATCAGTTGTCAGCATTTAGCTATCTTTTAGCTAAAAAAGTGAACTGAGGACAGGAGAAACGCCTATGCCCACAGGGAGTGGGCACAAACGAAGATGAAAATGGGTTTGATGGTTCAGGTGAAATCAGGCTAAAGCCTGTGGCTACCAGCCTTCCCGAGTCCCGAACCCCGAGTCCCGATTTTCAGGGAAAAGGAAGTTTCACGCCAAGCACGCAAAGAACGCAAAAGAAAATAAGGGGAAAAATTACCTTTGCGTCTTTTGCGTGAAAAAACTATTTATAGGAAAACCTTTTTAAACACCGAAAAACGCGAAAAAAAAGATATTTTCCTCTCTGTGAACTCTTGCGTCTCTGCGGTAAAGGATTACTTGAACGGTTACGATATTTTTAAAAAATTCTCGGTCAGCTTGTCAATCTGTGATTCAGACAGTAGACTATAAACATCAGACTAAAACGGGTAGAAATTGCAGAAGGATGAAGGCTTGAAAGACCTATATATACTTCTGTAGGTAAGGCTTAGGGAAAAATTCCACCTGTGCGATTAGACTAATTCATCGCAGAGACACAAAGGAAAAATAAATGTAAAATGTAAAACAGGAAATGAAAAATGGGAAATTTTAGGACTTCGCCAGACTCATTACCTTTCAGTTATACATTTTCATTGGACATTATCCATTTTACATTTAACCGCACAGGTCGCATATTTTTATCTATACCTGAACGGTTACCTTTTTTTTGACTCCAATATTTTGATATATCAGGAGACACAGGAGAGAACTGTCCTTTTTAATGTCCCCTCCCATCTTGTCCCTGAACTGTATCTTAAAAATAAAAATCATGAAAATTTAGTCTTCAGAACCGCCCGTTAAAATATTTATTTGACTTTTTTAATCTTATGTGCTATTATAGATTTGAGCGATATATCTTGAGGAGGAATTAACATGCATTTTTTAGATGTCAAGACAGACTTTGCTTTTAAAAGAGTCTTTGGCAGTGAACAATCCAAAGATATTCTCATCAGTTTTTTAAATTCTATTGTTAAATTTAAGGATGGTAATATAATTGAAGACTTAATCATTGTTGACCCTTATCAAATACCCTTACTCAAGGGTATGAAAGATACCTATGTAGATGTTAAGGCAAGGTTATCAAACGATAATATGGTCATTATAGAGATGCAGATACTAAATTACGAGGGGATGGAGAAGAGGATTTTATATAACGCTGCGAAGGCCTATTCTACCCAATTGTTAAGAGGCGATCAATATTATTTACTTAACCCGATTATTGCTATCACTATTACTGACTTTGAAATGTTTAGCGAATTTAGCAAGGTGATAAGTTATTTTAAGTTAAAAGAGAAGGATGAGTTAATCGAGTATAGTGGTGATATAGAATTAATCTTCATTGAGTTACCAAAGTTTAAGAAGGAAGAAAATGAGTTGATAGACATTACGGACAAATGGATTTACTTCATCAAGAATGCAGGCACACTGGAGTATATCCCTAAGACCTTTGAGCAGAATATGGAGATAAAGAAGGCCTTTGAGATAGCCAACCAGGCGGGTTTAGGTGCTGAAGAATTAGAGATGCAGTGGAAGAGGCAGGATTTTATTTACATCCAAAGAGCGGCTATTATCTATGCCGAAAAGAAAGGAATGCAAGCGGGGATGGAGAAGGGGATGGAGAAGGGGATGGAGAAGGGGATGGAGAAGGGGATGGAGAAGGGGATGGAGAAGGGGATGGAGAAGGGGATGGAGAAGGGGATGGAAATTAGTGTCTCTTCTCTTGCCAGGCATGGAATGGGGATAGAAGAGATTGCTAATATTTTGGAATTAGATATAGATTTTGTGAAAAAGGTAGTCAATAAGGATTGAGGGGCTTACTATTTACGCCTTAACTACGAGTAGAGGGCAGGTGTATGTTTAGCAGGTTCATCCCCACGCCTGTGGGGAACATACTTCTTCAATTCCCTTGAAATTACTATATTATTTCGGTAACCGTTCAGGGATATAGTCACAGAGAACACAGAGGGAATATATAACCACGAATGAACACGGCTAATAAAAAGATTCGACCTGTGCGGTTAAATGTAAAATGGATAATGTCCAATGAGAAATGTCCAATGAAAATGTATAACTGAAAGGTAATGAGTTTTGCGAAGTCCTAAAATTTCCCATTTTTCATTTCCTATTTTACATTTTACATTTATTTTTCCTTTGCGTCTCTGCGATGAATTAGTCTAATCGCACAGGTGGGAAAGATTTGTAGTGCGAGGCTTTAGCCTCGCTTCTGGCAAGCAGGAAAGCGAACCTAAAGGTTCGCACTACATTTATCGAATGTCACAGGTTAATTCGTGTCTATTTGTGGCTAATTTCTCTAATTCTCTGTGAACTCTGTGCCTCTGTGGCTGAACGGTTACAATTTCTGACTACTTTGCGTTCTTTGCGCCTTTGCGAGAAATTTAATCTTTGTTCCTTCCTCCCACCAATAACTAACGCCTTACACAGGTCGAATTCTTTTGTAAGTTGATTAAACAGATTACATTTTTTATTGTAAGCGGATTGAACGGATTGAGCGGATTTTTTTTATTTCTGCTAAATCCGTTAAATCCGCTTACTAAATCCACCCGCTTACTATTAAAAATCTGCTTCCTTAATCTTCTACCTGCACAGGTCGAAAAATTTCTCTTGAAAAATTATACTATAAATGTTATAATACCTAAAACCGGGGTGAAAGATGAAATCAGTTGCAGAATATCTATGGTTTGATACTCAGACTAAACGGGCGTATATCAACATTACACCTCAAGTAGAAGAATTAGTGAGGAAAAGTGGGGTTAAGGAAGGGTTATGTCTGGTAAATGCTATGCACATCACTGCCAGTGTTTTTATAAACGATGATGAACGAGGATTGATACAGGATTATGATGATTGGTTAGAGAAAATTGCCCCTCATAACCCGACATCGCAATATCGACATAATCGCACTGGTGAGAATAATGCTGATGCCCACATGAAACGCCAGATAATGGGAAGAGAAGTAGTGGTGGCGATAACAAATGGTAAGTTAGATTTTGGGACCTGGGAACAAATATTTTATGGCGAGTTTGATGGCCAGAGAAAAAAACGGGTTCTGGTAAAAATTATTGGAGAATGATTTTATGAATGTTACCTTTGAAACACTTAAGAAACTGGTAGAAGAATTCATCGCAGAACGGAATTGGCAAAAATACCATAACCCGAAAAACTTAGCTATGTCTATTTCCATTGAGTCAGCAGAATTGATGGAGATTTTTCAATGGCTAACTTTAGAGGAATCTATTGGATTAAAAGATAATAAAGAAAAATTTGAGCAGATTAAGGAAGAAGTAGCAGATATAATTATCTATTGTTTGAGTTTAAGCAATATTCTTAATATTGACTTAAATCAGGCAATTTTAGAGAAGATAGAAAAGAATAAAGCTAAATATCCTACTTTTAAATACAAAGGAAATTTCGAGTAACCTGAAGTTTCTGAATTGACTTTGGCGAAAAGTAACTATTCACCCTGTAGGAAAGTAGGAGAGTAGGGAAGTAGGAAAGGGAAAGAAAATGAATGAGAAGTTAGATGATTTTAGACAACTTGTAGTATGGCAAAAAAGCCATCATTTAAGAGTAAAATAGTATGAAGTATTTTCCCCCTTTTCCTACTTCCTACTTGCTTGGTATGCTGAAGAGTTACGGCGGAAAAAAGAATATGAGGTAAATATCTATGTATGATGTTGTCATTATTGGTGGTGGTCCTGCAGGTTTGACTGCAGGATTATATACGAGCCGGGCAAGGCTTAAAACCTTATTGATTGAAAGCTATACCGTGCCCTGTCAGGCAGTAACTACCGCCTTTATCGAAAATTACCCGGGCTTTCCTGAAGGAATTGGCGGTTTTGAATTAATAGAAAGGTTTAGAAAACAGGCAGAAATATTCAGATTAGAATCTACAATTGGGGATGTCCGTAGTATTCATAGCGTAGATAACACCTGGCGAGTAGAAGTGGAAGATAAAGTGTATGATTGTCAATGTTTAATTATTGCCACTGGTGCCAGACCTAAAGAATTAAATGTGCCTGGTGAGGCAAAATTTCGCGGGAAGGGAGTATCTTATTGTGCCACCTGCGATGGCGCACTCTTTAAAAATAAAGATATAGTCGTAGTTGGTGGCGGCGATACCGCCGTAGAAGAGGCACTATTTTTGACCAGGTTTGGCAAAAAAGTTACCTTGATTCATCGAAGAAATACCTTGCGGGCAACAAAAATCCTCCAGGAAAGAATATTGAAACATGAAAAAGTAGATTTTCTCTGGAACTCAGTCGTGGTTGAAATATCAGGCAACGAAAATGTAGAAGCAATCAAGGTAAAAAATACCACAACCCAGCAAGAATCAAAGATATTTTGTGATGGCGTTTTTATCTTTGTTGGACTTATCCCTAACACTGCCTTTCTTAAAGGAATCATAGAATTAAATGAGGAAGGATACATTATTACTGATGAGGGGATGAAAACATCAAATGAGGGAATTTTTGCCTGTGGTGATTGTCGGAAGAAATCTTTGCGTCAGGTAATTACTGCCTGTGGAGATGGTGCATCTGCCGCCTTTTCTGCCCAAAAATATCTGGAAAGAGGTAACCGTTCAGGGATATAGCCACAGAGTCACAGAGAACACAGAGAGAATATATAATCTTGAATGAACGCCGTGAGATGTTTTACTATCTAACAGGGTGAACACAAATGCACCTGAATAACAAAAAGAGATAGTTAATGTTAATCTTTAACTTCCCAAATTTTAAGTAATAGATAAAATTTTTTCCTTATATGATGGATTATTTCTTTCTTGTAAATTAAAATCTTAACTTTTAATCCACCTGTTACTTAAATTATGGGATGTTAGAGGTTAATTCGTGTGCATTTGTGGTTAATTTCCTTAATTCTCTGTGAACTCTGTGCCTCTGTGGCTGATGTCCAGTGTCTGAATCACAGAGAGGTAGTTAAATGCGGACAGGAATTGCTAATTTACCACTGCATTATGGCAAAGCACCTGCCTGGCTTTTTCAACGAATGAAAAGGTTATCGCGTGAAATTGCTATCTGGGTGGTGAGTGAATTTGGGACAGAAGAACTATTGCGGAAATTATCTGACCCATTTTGGTTTCAGGCGTTTGGTTGTGTATTAGGGTTTGACTGGCATTCAAGTGGTTTGACCACGACGGTTTGCGGAGCATTAAAAGAAGGAATTAAAGGATTAGAGCACGAATTAGGGCTATTTATTGCAGGTGGAAAAGGGGCGGCTTCACGAAAAACCCCTACCGAAATCGAATCAAAAGGAACTGAATTAATTATAAACCCCAATAAATTAATCTATGCCAGCAAAATGGCGGCGAAGGTTGATAGTGCCGCGTTACAAGATGGTTATCAACTTTATCATCATGTTTTTATCTTTACTAAAACAGGTTTATGGTGTGTTGTTCAACAAGGGATGAATGAGAGTAACCGCTATGCCAGACGGTATCACTGGCTAAGTGATGAGATGAGAGATTTTATTTGCGAACCACATACCGCTATCTGCTGTGATAACAAATCTAAGGTGTTAAATATGGTGGCGATTGAAAGCCAAAGGGCAAGAGAGGCAACTACTTTTATCGCTAAAGAAATGCCCGATAAAGTCATCTTTGATTTAAAAAAACTACAAAACTTAAATTTGCCATCCCATCATCAAGTTTGGCTTAAGGACATAAATTCCTCTAAATTAAATAAGATTCTTTTGACCACCTACGAAGCACAACCAGCAAATTTTGAGCACCTATTAGGGATAAAAGGTGTAGGAGCAAAGACTATCCGGGCATTAAGTCTAATTTCCGAATTAATTTATGGCACGCCAGCCAGCTTTCGCGACCCGGTAAGATACAGCTTTGCCCATGGTGGAAAAGACGGACATCCATATCCCGTCAATAAAGCCACTTACGATACCTCAATTCAAATTCTCCATCAAGCAATCTCTGCGGCTAAAATTGGTGAAACAGAAAAAAGGGATGCCCTCAGACGATTAACTAACTGGTGGGGATAACTTGTTCCTTTTACCTACTTTCTACCTCTTTCTTAATTATTTCTCGAGCTAAATTTATATACGCCTCGGCACCTGTAGAATTAATCTCATAAAGAATAATTGGCTTACCAAAACTCGGTGCCTCTGAAAGTCTGACATTGCAAGGGATAACCGTTTGATAAACCTTATTCGTAAAACACTTTCTAATTTCAGCGGTAATTTGTTGTGAAAGATTAGTCCGGGCATCAAACATAGTCAAAAGTATTCCTTCAATAGCGAGTTTAGAATTAAGTCTATTTTGAACCAGGGTAATTGTCCCTAAAAGTTGTCCTAATCCTTCTAATGCGTAATATTCACATTGAATAGGAATTAGAACCGTATCCGCCGAAACAAGGGAATTTAATGTGAGTAATCCTAATGAAGGTGGCGTATCAATAAAAAGATATTGATAATTATCCTTGATTTCTGCAATCGCCTCTTTTAATTTTAATTCACGGCCTTCGATATTGACTAATTCAATTTCAGCGCCAGTTAAAGTTACATTCGCAGGAACTAAATCCAGATGTTCTAATTCTGTCTTACAGATAGCCTTCGTAATTGGCTCTTTTCCAATTAACACCTCATAAACATTTGGGTTACACTTATGTTTATCAAATCCTAATCCACTTGTGGTATTCGCCTGAGGATCCATGTCAATAAGGAGGCAATGTTGACCTAACATTGCAAGGCAGGCGGCGAGATTTATCGCAGTTGTTGTTTTTCCTACCCCTCCTTTCTGATTGGCAATAGTAATTATTCTACCCATAACATTATCCTCCTGATTATTGGTAATTGGT
>JBFLXS010000051.1 GCA_040755795.1 bacterium
ATTTAAGATTTTAAAGATAGCATTCATAAAACCCAGTTTTTAAGTTATCGGACTTCTTATGTTAAAAATTAAAGTCAAAACCGATAAGAAAAAAAGGTAGATTTTATGTCAACAGCCTGTCAAGATGTGACCCCTATCCCCTACTGACCCCTATCCCCTACAAGATGTGACCCCTATCCCTCTATCCCTATCCCATGTCCGGTGGTGGATGGTAAGGTTGTACTTCTTGGAGTCAAATCTTTATTTTTTAAGATAATCTAAGATTGTATTTCCTATGGTAATGATATTTGAAATCTTATCTGCTATAATTTCTTTATCTATAGTTTGTGGTTTAACTGCATGAGGGAAGAATATATCTTCAATACTACAATTTAATACCTGGGCTATTTTATGAGCTAATGATAAAGTAGGTCTTCTTTTACCCGATGTTATTAAATTAATGTAGTTTGATGAAACGCCAACTTGATTAGCTAAGGAAACTTGAGTAATGTCTTTTTTCTGTAAAATTTGATAAAGTTTATTCTCATTCATCATTATTTAACTACATTATATATTATTCTTATTTTAAATGAAAGAAGAAATTGAGTGTAAGCATCTAACTAATAGAAAGTTTTTGCAAAAAAATACTTGACAAATTGTAAAAGATAGGGTATAATTAAAAAACAAGGACAAGAAAATAATTAATACTCATGGTTAAAAAAGTTAATCCAGGATAAAGTCTATTGAGAATTACATTATTTTTTTGGAGGTGAGGTTAAAATGTGTAAAAGAATTTTTTTAGGGTTAATAATTATTGGGGTGTGTGGTGTAAGTGTTCTGGCTCAGGACAAGGACAAAGAAGACCCACTCAGTTTGGTCTATGAACAAGTGTATCCTGAATTTGAGAAGACGAAAGATTTGAAGGAGGTAGAATATACCCCGCTATTTCTTACGGAAGGTAAATTTTCTGCCCAGGAAGTAAAAACCATAGGTATCAAAACCAACTTAAAGGGAGAGAAGAAGACTCTTTCAATGTGTTATCCAAAGGTAGTGTTAAAAGAGGTAAATGATGAGAAAGAGTTGTTGTTCCTGGATAAATTAGGGAAGATAATAAAGAGATACCCTCTGGAGTGGGAAGATGTATTTTGGTCTGAAAACAAAAAGTATCTTTGTTTTTATCGAGATAAAAAGATAGTAGTTATAGATAGTGAAGGGAAGGAGTTGTGGAGTTATAAGTATTTGCCAATTAGTGATATTCATGTCTCCCCAAATGGTGATTATGTCATTGAAGAACCTGATGTTGACTATGGCGGGTATGATGAGATAGAGATTCATTATCAAACAGGCAAACATAAGAAGATAGAACTACCTCCGACTGGTTTACCCTTTTATCTGGATATTTCAGAGAATGGAGAATATTTTTGTGTTACCATAGGAGCGTATCTGCTCCTATTTGATAAGTATGGAAAAGAGATGTGGAGAAGAGAAGGAGGTTTCGGGAGAGAATATTGTTACTTCCTAAAGAATGAGTTTATTGGGGCAATGAATCACCAAGTCATTGGTGATGAAGAGATTACTTACTTTAATCTCTTTGATATAAAGGGAAACTTGCTCTGGAGAAACAGGGTATTCTCAGCAGTTGAGGATGTATGTTATCTTAAGGATGAAGGCAAGGTTTATGTTTTATCAGCCTGGGGGCATTTCTTTTTATTTGATGTCAAAAACGGTAAGTTATTGGCAAAGTATAGTGATGAAAATGCCCCTGTTTTTAAGCCTCCGCTTTTCTCAGGTAAAGGGATATGGGCACCGTCACCACTGGCGCCTAATTGGAGAGGGATAATCATTAATCCAAATTTTGACAGGATAATTACTCACGATTTAAGAAAGTATTATTATAAGGGAGAAACCGAACGGGTGGAATTGTTCGATAAAGATTTAAGAAAGTTGGGACAAAAAGAATATCCTCGGGAATCTATTAAGATAAATTTTCTGGAGCCTGTCATACGATTCTCGAATGATAATCTGTTATCCATAATGACAAAGGAAGGATTAAAGACTTATGAAATCAAGTAAGATATTTATTTTAGGATTAAGTTTGATAGTAATAGCGAAGTGGGTATATTCTTATAACTGGCCTTTTGCAAAGACTAATGAGCAAGTCCCTATCACTGGTGTAATAGGAGAGTTTACGGGGAATCCGGGGACACAATACTTATTTCCTTTTAATTAGTATTGTGTCCCCCGATTTTCCCGATTTTCCGTCCCCCCGATTTTCCGTCCCCCGATTTTCCTTCCTCCCCCGATTTTCCCGTGTCCCCCGATTTTCCCGATTTTCAATCTATTTTCAATCTATCTATGATCTTTTTGGTGATCTCGATTATTAATTGAATAGTTCGAATATCTTTATTCTTTAAATAAGTAATAAATTCAGATAAAATTTTGTCTCTTTCATCAAGTTTTTCATCAGGGAAGTGAAAGAAATCTTCAATTTTAATATTTAATGCATCAGCAAACTTTTTTAATGTCTGGATAGTAGGTGTGCGTTCACCCCGCTCTATTTGTCCAATAAAGTTATCACTCAAATCTGTAAGTTCAGCAAGTTGTGCTTGTGTATAACCTAATAGTTTTCTTAAATTTCTTATTTGAGCACCTAATTGTAATTTAATTTCATCCATTTTTGTAAATATAACATATTTTTGGATAAATTAGTATAAACTAAAAGCATTCTTTTTAAAAAAAAATACTTGACATTTAGCGTATATTGTGGTATAATTAAAACAAGGAGAAGAAAAGGTATGAAATTTCAATCAATACTTAAGACTAACAAGACAATCCAAAGATAAAATCATAGAGGAATAGGATTGCTTTATTTTTTATTAGTAAGCGGATCCCTGAACCTGTCAGGAACGGGTTTAACGGATAAAAACAGATAAAAAATAATCTGATCAATCCGCTTAATCCGATTACTAAAAAAGAGAGGTGAAAGGCTATGTTTAAAGACAAGTTAAGGAAAGGGCTGATTTGCTTGCTGGCAATAGGAGTGCTTGCAAGCACAGGATGGGCTATGGGCAAGAAACCCGCTCAAGAGCAAGCTATGGTAGAGAAACTTCAAGCAATGGCTCAGCCAGAGGCTAAAAAGAATCCAGGGGTGGCAGAGGCTAATAATGAGCCAGCTAAGGCTGAGGCAATAGAGCAGACAGGAACTCAGACAGCAGAGGCTCAAGTAATAGAGCCAAAGTTAGTTATGGAGTATAAGCTCCCTGAAGGAGAGGAGATTGTTGATGTCATCTTTGGTGAAGCAACAATGACAGTGAAAGAGGCAAGGGCTTTGGGGATAAAGGGATTGGAAAAGAGGCAGGAAACAGAATTGGTAAAGGTAAGATATCCAAAAGTGGTATACACTACGAAAATAGTTAAATTTTTAGATAAAAGTGGAAAAATTTTGAAAACAATTTCTTTAGAAAAAGAGTCCTGGATTGAAAAAAGGATTAACCGTAATATCTATAAAAATATAGAAAAGGATATGATTGCAAAAAAGAATGCAGAGATTATAGGACTGATAATCAGAGAGATAGGATCAGGGGAGCTTTTTTATGAAGAAGCAGATAGATTTATTCTGTTAGACTTAACAGGGGATCCATTATGGGAGAAACAATTTGATGGGCGAGCAATTTTTCGAGAGCTTTGCTCAATCTCTGAAAATGGAGAGATAATTGTGATACATACTGAAGATACAACAGGATCAGAAGATTACCCTGACCAGATTCTTTATGTTTATGACAAGAATGGTAAAGAGATTCTAACATCTCCTCCTCTTATTAAAACAAAAGGTGGACATGGAGAATATAGATATGGTTGTGCAAGAATAAGAATACTCTCACCGAATGGAAGATATTTAGCTGTTCATACATATGATTATTTAAGAAAATATTACAACATTCTTTTTTATGATTTAAAGAAAAAAACATTTTGGGATGCAGAGGAAGATTATATTATTGATGGAATTTCAAACGATGGCATTGCTAAAGTGGAAAAATCTGGTGACAAACTAATCATCAGGATAGATTTAAAGAAATATTTAGGAGAATAAATCAATGAAGATTAAATGGATTATAGCAGTTTTATGGCTACTGATTCATCCAGCAACTTTATTTTCCCAAACCTTACCTCCGCCTGGCAGTTGGACTATTACTTCAGATTATGGACCCAGAGCTTTAGCTGGCCACTACTGGCATGGAGGGATAGATTATGGGGGGCCTTACGGTGCTTCAATTCAGGCTGTTGAAGGTGGAGACATTGATAGGATAAGATATTTGGAGGGTGGTTGGAATTTGAGGATTCAAAGTTCGTTAGGAAATTGGGAATATATTCATATTTTTAACGATGGACCTTTACCAATAACTTTAGGTAACTGGGAACTAAGAAATGCTACATTAGTAAATCCTAATAATCCAAATGATGTTACTTACTCAAATGTTATAATTTTATGGTCAGGAACAATGGCAACAGAGGTGTTGTCCGAAGAGGGTTATTCTGGCCGTTGGATCCGAAATCCCAATGGCTCATACATAAGAGAGACAACTGGTGCTACAGCAACAACAAGAGCCTCTATAGAACAATCTGAAGCAATAGCTCCTGTTGGAAATTCAGGAGGTGTACCTACTCATCTTCATTTGGAATATAACAATGGTGATGATAACCCCCTCTTACATGTAAACCACAACCCATCTAACTACTCCATTACCTTCCAGCATCCAACAGATGCGGATGATGGGGTGAGTGATGGGAGGATAACTGTTTTCCATAACAGACCTATTACTGAACGAATAAATACACGGATAAATACAACCACCGGCCTTGATTTAAATAGGGTAAGATTCTTCATTGACCTGATTGATGATAATCATCGTCTATGGAGGTCTTGCTACGGTGGTAGGAATGATGATGAAGGTAGGGTTAATACTCGGAATCCCATGGGATAATTGATGGTATTGACCCTAATCCATTCCCTGTGTGTTCAGATTCCACCCTACCGTTTAACAATTTCTAAAAAAGACTCAAGATATTTTATATCTTTATTTTTTAGAATGGATAATATCTGTTCCATTAACAAATCTTTCTGAGTGATAATTTTGTTATCTTTAGGAATTTGACTCAAAAGAAGATAACCGATTGAGACATCAAGAGCATTAGCAACTTTGGATATACTTTCTAAAGTTAAATTTCGTTCTCCGCGCTCAATTGCACCAATCGACCGATAATCCATATCAGCCTTTTCTGCTAATTGTTCTTGAGTAAGTCTTAATTCTTTTCGTATCTGTCGAACTCTTATTCCTATAAGCTGACAAATTTCTAACATTATAGAATCACCTGTTGAAAATTATACAGGAAATAATAAGAAAAAGACAGGCTTTCTAAGTGGTATTATCAAAATTCGGTAATAAAGTTAGTAAAAAGTTGTTGACAAATTTTATTTTTTGTGGTATAATTGAAACAAAAGATGAAAGAAGTAAAAAAATGTTGAATTAAAGAATTAAACACAAAGTAATCTAAGATAAAATCTATGAAGAGTGCCTTATTTTTTGGAGGTGAGGTAAAAATGGGTAAAAGAATTTTTTTAGGGTTAATAATTGGTGGGGTGTGTGGTGTAAGTGTTCTGGCTCAGGACAAGGAGAAAGGAGACCCACTCAGTTTGGTCTATGAACAAGTGTATCCTGAATTTGAAAAGACTAAATTAGTCCTTGAATACAAGTCTGATGAGCCAATTGTTGATGTTATCTTTGATGAGGCAACAATGACCGTAAAAGAGGCAAGGGCATTGGGAATAAAAGGCTTAGAGAAAAGGAAGGCAACTGAAATCGTAAAAGTGCGGTATCCGAAGGTAGTAGCTCCAAAAGATGCGGTTCATCCAGAACAAAGGATTATAAAGGGTGTAGTTACATTTTTAAATGAAAAGGGAAGCATTACAAACCAAATCTTTTTAAGGGAAAATGTAATATTTATGGAAGATGCAAAAGAAAGGAGATGGATAAACGATCAATGTTATATCTCTTCCAATGGAGAATATGCAGGGATAGTTACATCCGTGTTTAGAAAAAAAGGTGAATATGATGTAACAACAGAAGAGACAAGATTTTCTTTAGTGGATAAAAATGGTAATATCATATTGGGGAAAAAACCACTGGAGCCTAATATTAGTGAGTGCTACATTGAATGTAGAATTTCTGATGATGGAAAGCGAATTTTAATTATATATAAGGCGGTAGAGAGATTGCCATCTGTAATTTATCTCTATAATGAAAAAGGGGAACAAATATGGAAGCAACAGTATGAGGGAGATATATTCGATATGCTAATGTCAAAAAATGGCAAATATATAGCTGGAGAAATTAGTATCTATGTTGGTCAGCATAAAGGGAGGGCATTATTTGAAAACTGGTTAATTTTTTACGATATAGATAATGAAAAATCATGGAAGTATAAATTGGAGAGCAAAGATGTTAGACATTGGGTAATTCTCTCAGAAAATGGTGATGTGGATGTAAGAAATAATGATATAAGAAAAAATGAAACTATATACTCATTTACAAAAGATGGAAAACTAAAAGACACGAGGGGGAGATAGGCTTATGAAAAAGAAATCTTTTAACATAGGATTATTGATTTGGTTATTTCTTTTACTCTCTAATGCCTCAGTACATGGATGGCGTACACCTGTTGGTGATCCTATTAGCTCTGATTATGGTCCGAGACGACTGAGTGGAAACTATGATTGGCATGGAGGTATAGATTATGCATCACCACATGGTACTCCTGTATATCCTGTTGAGAATGGTACTATTAGAGAAATAGTTGAAAATGGTGGAGCGGGAGGGTGTTATGTGGTGGTAAGAGGTTCACAGCGTTTTGTTTATTGTCACTTATCCAGAAGATACCCAACAAGTGGGTATCCCTGTGTAGCAATAGAAACTCATGACAGTCTTTACTGTATAGTGTTTCGGAATTCCCAAGGAATTGCTACAAGGGCATATTCCAGTCAGGCAGGGATACAAATTGATAATATTCAAACTCAAGCAAATGTTCAAGAAAATACAGATTTTGCGCGAACAGGTAATACAGGAGGAAATTATCCTTATCATCTTCATATTAGCTGTGCTTATCAGGACGACAATCCTCTATTATGGGTTCCCCATCACTTCAGCAATTATTCCCTCACCTTCCAGCATCCAACAGATGCGGATGATGGGGTAAGTGATGGGAGGATAACTGTTTTCCATAACAGACCTATTACTGAACGAATAAATACACGGATAAATACAACAACAGGTCTTGACCTGAACCTCGTCAGATTCTTTATTGACCAGATTGATGATGCTCATAGACTGTGGCTCTCTTGTTATGGTGGAAGAGAGAATGAAAATAGAGAACAGACCCAAGAATCTAATGGTACTACTAACGGTATTGACCCACAGGGTAATACACCAGGCGTTGATGATTTTATCTACAATTGGGATTCAAGAACAGTAAGAGAAGGGACACATTCACTTATAGCCGTAGCAACTAATGTGAATGAGAATTTTAACCTCACAGATTACATACCAATCTTTGTAGATAACATTCTAGACACCACCCCACCCAGAATCAATTGGATAGAGTTTTATGAAAATATAAGTCAGAGACAGGAGTATGCAGATAAATTATATGGCCTGGTGGATATAAGGCCTAATGCAGACGACCAGGGGTCGGGAATAAGAAGAATTACTTCCAGAATCTATGAAACATGGAGTATAGATCGCCTCCTCTGGACAATGTTTATAACTTACCAGATATCCTTTCAACAATTATTAAGTCTTATAGACCTACATCAGCTTGGAATTGTATATGAGAATGAAATAAGATATGATATTCCAAATTATCCACCTTTCCCCTGGGATACTACTAAGTGGCCTGAAGATTTTCAATACATCTTAGAGGTAGAGGTAGAAGATTTTGATGGGAATATAGCTACAACTCATGAATTATTAAAAGTAGATAATAATGCCCCATATCTTGATATAGTAGAGGTTTACCAGGAAAACCCATTTTCTAAGGGAAAATCGAAAGTGAAATCTTTAGGTCTGGAAAATTTATCAAATCAGAATTTACTTAGTAACTTAGAGATACAAAAGATTGCTCATAAATTAGATGAAGATTTGGCAGGATACGAACAAGAATATTGTGCTGATTGGATAGATATTGATGAGGATAGCCGCAGTTTAAAAATCCATAAGAAAAAACCTTTATTGAGGGGAATAAAGACAAAATTCTCTCTTTATTTTTCTCAACCGATAGAAACTACTTATCTTTCTGCCTTTATATGTCCTCGATATAATTTTAATAAGCGTATTGAGCTGAAATTGTATCCTCTGGATAGCTATGGGAAATTTTTTAGAAGTGAGCCGGTTATAATTCCTTCTTCTGCCGATTTCGACGGCGAGCTTGTTCTGAATGTTTGGGCAAGAGATATTACCTATAATGGTCTTGATAGTGACCCTACTACGGTAGCGGTAAAAACTGATGAGTATGGTGAACATATAGGATATGAGGAAGGGGCGGATATAAATCATTCTTTTGAATTACCTATAGCTCCTGCGGCACCTTCTAAGCTATCAGCTAAAGTAATAAGCCAAAATCAAAAGCCACTTTGGGTTGAGCTTTCCTGGCAGGATAATTCAAATAACGAAGACGGTTTCCGCATATTTTATAGAAAAGATGGGGAGGTCGATTGGAGATTGGGCCTGGATATTGGGACAGGAAATGTAACTTGTATAGATGTTGTTCCGCCTGAAGAAGGGATATATTTTTATACAATCAAGGCATTTAACAAAACCAGTGGTTACTCATCTCCTGCAGCGGAGGTGATGGTTCCTTTCATCCCTGGAGGTGAAGATGCAGATTGGACACCACCTGGTGGCAAAATTATTTATGAACAGGATAATTTTTATACCAGAGGCAGTATCACTGTAAAAGCAAGGGTATGGGATAATGTTGGAGTAAAAAAGGTAGAATTTTATTGTGTCAGTGCAGATGGAGATTATTTTATGGGTGAATCCTCTAATTTCTATCATGATGTTGAAGGAACATATACCATTTTTGAATGGGACTCAAAAAACTTAAACAAGGCGGGGTATGGAATCTTTTGCTACATCAGAGATTATGCGAATAATCGCAGTTGTTCTGAAAATATATGGGCAATATGGACGGATAACATTCCACCAACTGCAATATCAAATTTGGAAGTAATACCTGCTAATTGGAATGCCACAAATATGTTTGGTGCCGGGTGGAAATCGGCAGAGGATTACGAAAGTTATGTAGAAGGTTATTATTATTCTTTAAATTCACCTCCCCAGGAAAACGCTTCCTTCACTGTTGAATCAGTCATCGGGCCATTGTTTTTGCCTCAAGATACGCCGGATGGCATCTACAATATTTATGTCTCATCCAGGGATGCGGCTGGTAATATAGGTCCTGTATCAAAAGGATTACTTTTCTATGACATTACTCCACCTCTTATAACCAATTTACCAGATACACCTGATATTGTCTATGCCAGCCAAACAGTAAAACTATTGGTAGATGTTAGAGATGAACACAGTGGAGTCCAATGGGTAATAATTTCTCTTACATCCATTGGGTTACAGGACCGACAGATGAGTGATGATGGACTAAATGATGGGGATGAAGTTGCAGAAGATGGCATCTACAGCTCCCAAATTACCATACCAAACTCGGTGATAAGTGGAGTAAAAAATTTAGTTATAACGGCTTATAATAAAGCGTATGGTGAGTCAGGTTTCAATTTCAGTACCGCAACTATCACCCTACAGGTAATAAATCCACAAATAATAAATCCCAGGATAACATCCATTTCACCTGCCTTTGGCACTATTGGCACCATAGTGAGGATAATTGGAGAGGGCTATCTTCCCTCAGAGCAAATCAGAATAGATTTTGGGACGACAAGCTCTATTGCCGTTATAGAGGCAGATGCCTACGGCATTCTTAGTGCTATTTTGACTATTGATTCACAACCCTACGGCACAAAGACAATTACTGCGACTGGGGTTTTATCTAATACACCAGCAGAGGCTATCTTTGTATTGTTAGATAGCCTTCCGCCAACTATTGTCAATCCCCACGCTATACCCGAGATAGTAAAGATAGGTAAGCAGGTAACATTAACAGCCGGAGTGACTGATGACTACAGTGGTGTAAAAGCGGTTTATATTGACCTTACTCCTATTGAAGGTAGTCCTGACCAACCAATGTTTGATGATGGCACGAATGGGGATGAATTTGCCAAGGAAAATCGGGGGACACAATACTAATTAAAAGGAAATAAGTATTGTGTCCCCGAATTGCCCCACAAGGTCTGACTCTAATCCTTTTCTACCGTTTAACAATTTCTAAAAAAGACTCAAGATATTTTATATCTTTATTTTTTAGAATGGATAATATCTGTTCCATTAACAAATCTTTCTGAGTGATAATTTTGTTATCTTTAGGAATTTGACTCAAAAGAAGATAATCGATTGAGACATCAAGAGCATTAGCAACTTTGGATATACTTTCTAAAGTTAGATTTCGTTCTCCGCGCTCAATTGCACCAATCGACCGATAATCCATATCAGCCTTTTCTGCTAATTGTTCTTGAGTAAGTCTTAATTCTTTTCTTATCTGTCGAACTCTTATTCCTATAAGCTGACAAATTTCTAACATTATAGAATCCCCTGTTGAAAATTATACAGGAAATAATAGGAAAAAGACAGGCTTTCTATGTGGTATTATCAAAATTCGGTAATAAAGTTAGTAAAAAGTTGTTGACAAATTTTATTTTTTGTGGTATAATTGAAACAAAAGATGAAAAAAGTAAAAAAATGTTGAATTAAAGAATTAAACACAAAGTAATCTAAGATAAAATCTATGGAAGAGTGCCTTATTTTTTTGGAGGTGAGGTAAAATGTGTAAAAGAATTTTTTTAGGGCTAATGGCTATTGGGGTGTGCATTTTGATTTTTGGCACATATCGCTTGAGTGATGGAAAGGAGAAAAATATTGTCTCCAAGCCATCTAGACCACAAAATATCAAAGTTAACTTACAATACACTGGCGAATTGAGACTTGGAAAGGTAATAAGTTTAGAGGCAGAGGTAATGCCTGATTGTGATGTTTCGAAAATGAAAGTAAGTTTTGGATATAGGAGAAATGATGGGGACTTTGATGGAGGAGGGATAAGATACCTGGGGCCAAATAAATTTGATCTGGGTCAGGTAAAAAAAGATGAAAAACATACATTTAATGTGGATATTATTATTGAAAAAGAAGGGACATATTTAATTTCAGTAGGGGCGTCGAGTCCAGTACCAGGGAGAGAGGATATTCCAACGATTGCCTATGAGGGGAGGGCAAATATACCAGAATTCTATATCGATGAAAAAGAATTTGAATGGGGGAGGGAAAGGTTAGAAAGAGAGAGGGAGAGACAGAGAGAATATGAGCGTTTACATCCTAAAGAAGGAGAATGCCGATACTTTCCTGAAGATAAAAAAAATCGCTATTATCTTAATGGCAAGTGGGTTGGTCAAGGTGAAGGAGAAGATTATTGGCAACAGCACTGGGAAAATTCATATTTAAAAGGGAATTGTGATATTGAATTAGCTCAAGAGATAGATAAGATACCAGGACTAACAGGTCGTGAGAAGGTAGGAAGATATGAAGAGGAACATAAAAAGCGACCACCTAAAACTACCTACGAACTTCCACCACCACCCGAAGGATACAAAAGTTGGGATGAATTTCGAGAACATCAAATAAAAGAGTGGTGGCAAAATGAAGGAATAAAAAAAATAGAAGAATTAAGGAAGAATTGGAAACAAGAACCTGTAACGACTGGCACTCCTACCTCTTTGCCAAAGTTAGATGAGGAAGAAGAAAGGAAAGGAAAAGAAGAGAGTGAGATGGAAGAGACTTTAGCAAAATAGATCCTTGAAAGGAACAGATAGAGAATGAAAGGATTGTATCAATTAATAATTATTACCTTAATATTGTTGTCAGCATCAACAAGCTATGGTGTAAAAGTTTACATCTGTGGTACGGTGGCAGATACATATATTTGTGAGGGAGCTCCAAATACTAATAATGGAGCTCATACATCATTGCGATTAGGTTACCATACTCAATGGAAAGAATATCGAGTATTGGTTAAATTTGACTTATCTGCAATTCCACCAAAAGAAAGGATTGCATACGCTGGTATAGGTCTTTGGTATTATGGCTGAAATTAGTAAATAATGCTTGACAAATTTTAATTTATGTGGTATAATCAAAACATAAGAAGGAGATAGAAATGTTTAGTCAAGTAATTAATAAAAGGCAATCCAAAGATAAAATCATAGAGGAAGAGGATTGCCTTATTCTTTTTAAGAATTGGGTAACTGAATAACTAATTACCCAATAAAGCAATTACCCAGTTACTTAATTCATGGAGGTGAGGTAAAAATGTGTAAAAGAATTTTTTTAGGGTTAATGATTGTTGGAGTCTGCATCTTGACTTTTGGCACATATAGATTGAGTAATGGAAATGCGAAGAAGGATATTACTACGGAAGAGACTAATGTTAAATCTCAAGATGTAAAATCTGAGCCAATTATGTGTGAAATACCAATACCTGAGGATATCAAAGTAAACCTGCAATATACAGGTGAATTAAAACTTGGAAATATAATAACTTTAAAGGCAACAGCGATTCCAAAATATGATGTTTCAGACATGAGAATAGTCTTTGGATACAATAGATACGGAGAGTATATGGGGGGGGGGATAAGATATTTAGGTTCGAGAGAGATAAAATTTGGGCTTGTAAAAAAAGATGAAATGAAAGAGGCAAGTGTAAGTTTGATTATCGAAAAAGGAGGAGAATATTGGATTGGGGTAAGTGCTAATGGTTCAGTACCAGGTAGACCAAATGGGTATTATAGAGGTGGAGAATCTATTCCCAAGTTTTATCTCTATGACCCAGAATATGAAGCTCAAAAGGCTCGTGAGGCTGAAGAGCAACGAAAAGCTGAAGAGTTTATCGCTAATCATCCTGAAGATTTTGAGGACTGTGAACTTGAGAACTACTATTCTAAAGAAGATAATAACTTTTATTATCGGAATGTATTTATATACAGGGTAAATGGCAAGGTATACAAAAAGAGATTTTCCAAAGAGGTAGAAGATAAAGTTGTTGCCAAGAGGCATCAAAAAGAGCATCTAAAGAAAGTCAAAGAACAATGGGAAGAGTATCTAAATAAGAACGATGAAATAGCTATGGAGATTGACAAGATACAGGGGTTGTCTTATCAAGAGAAGGTGCAAAGATATGAAGAGGAGATGGAAGAAAAGAGAAGTCAAAAACGATGGAATTTTTACTTAAAGTCAGGAAATGAATGGGCTAATGATGTTGATAAAATACCTGGATTATCTTATCGAGAAAAGTTGCAAAGATATGAAGAGGTGTTAAATCAAAAAGGGTGGGAAACTCTTTTACGGAGAGGCGACGAATTAGCTAAAGAGATTGATAGAATACAAAGATTGTCTTATCAAAAGAAGATAAAAAAATATTGTGAGGAGTGGAAGAAACAGAATCCCAACACAGTTCCTCCTGTTCTTGGTCCACCTCCACCACCGGGATTCAATAGTTGGGATGAAGTATTACACGAAAAGATACAAAAACATCATGAGGAAATAATGAAAAAAAGACTATTACAAGATGGAAAAGCTAAAAAAACAAAACCCAAAACGCATAAGCCAAAATATGGTGATGAAGAGGCGGATATGGAAGAAACTTTAGCAAAAGAACCTCCAATAGACTAAATTGTTGAAAAAAAAGGAGGAGGGTATGATAATGAAGAAGTTATATCAACTGATATTTATTATTTTATTTCTAATAACGGTATCAGAAAGTTATGGAGAGAGATATTACGAGTGTAATGTTAGTGCAGACACTTATATTTGTGAAGGAATACCAAATACTAATAGGGGAGATTCCGAATCATTACGCTTAGGGTATCATACTCAGTGGAAAGAGTATCGAGTTTTAGCCAAGTTTGATTTATCTTCAATTCCTAAGAATGATAGAATTGCGTATGCTGGTATAGGTCTTTGGTATCAAGGCTGGATGGGAAATAATAATAATCGGTGGGTGGATGTTTATAGAATAGATCGAAATTGGGAGGAAATGAATGCTACATGGAATAATATGTATTATAATTATGCAGCTCCATCTTATGATAATATAGAAGTAGGAGGGCAATATGCTAAATACTTCTATTGGAATGCAACTGAGCTTGTGAAAAAATGGTATGATAACTCATATTCTAATTATGGAGTAATGTTTATTTCAACTGGATACTTAATCGACAATGTACATTGTTTTACATCTAAGGAAAAAGATATTACAAGAGCACCTTTCTTGTATATATATTGCAATAAGCTTCCTAATAAATGCTCTAATCCAACTCCTAAAGATAAAGCTATTAAAATTAATGCAGATGTTACTTTAACATGGACATGTTCAGATCCAGATGGAGATACAATAAAAGATTATTGTGTGTGGTTTGGCACAGAATCAACACTTACTCATCCGATGCTTTATGGTCGGCTGGGTACTTCTACTCCATCATTTACTCCATCCAAGTATGGTGTTACACTTTCAACCGGCACTACTTATTACTGGAAAGTGATAGGTTCTGATGGATTTGAGTGGCAAGAACAAGCGGATATCTGGCAATTTCTGGTCGGTATTGATACAGGTCCTTTTAAGGTATCCGGTACATTTATGTATCAGGATAAACCATATACAATTAATGGATTTAATTTTGGTGAATATTATGAACCTATTAGATATGCTCAGATATCGGTATTTGAGAAAAATGAAGGTGGGGAAGAAGAGATTGGATCTGGCAGTACTGGTAATTTGGGAGGATTTGATATTACGATAAAAAATAATATAGATAGTGCTCCTGAGACGCCGGGACGAGATATATTTGTAAGATGTTATAGTTACAGTTCCAGGACAGACGATTATAGGATACATGCAGGAAGAGTAACGGGGACAAATACTTTTCCTTATGAGATTAAATCAAAAATCCAATATAATTGGGAAGGTGGAGATCTAAGTTTTGGTACTATAAAAGAACCTGTAGGAACAGTAGCAGCTGCTTTTAATATCTTAGATGTGATTACTGATGGTTATGAATGGGCTGCTGGTCCTGGTATTCTTTTCCCAGATAAACCACCTGAAGTAGCAGTTTTCTGGCCAGATGACTCAGAAAATCGCTCTTTTTATCGAAAAAGTGATAAAACAATTCATCTTACTCATAATGCTAAACCTGAAGAGGGGGTAATTAACCCTGCTGAGTATGATGATGGTGTAATTTTGCATGAATATGGGCATTTCTTAATGGACCAATATTCATACAGTCATAGCCCGGGAGGAGCCCATTCATGGTTACAGCAGGTAGATAGTAGATTAGCCTGGTCAGAAGGTTGGGCACATTTTGTTGCTTGTGTGACTAATAATAACCCAGAAAATTATGTAAATAACTATTTTGATAATAATTCTCCAAGAGCATATGGATTTAATCTTGAGACGACAGAGGATTCTAATGGTAACCAACCACCCATAAATTATGGCAAAGAAAACGAAGGTTTAGTCGCAGGTACTTTATGGGATATAAATGATAATCATATTGATGGGAAGGATACATTGATGATGGGCTCTGAGGAGATCTGGGATGTGTTTGATAAATATATTACTAACTCGATGACCTGTGATATAGAGGATTTTTGGAAGGGCTGGTTTGCCTATAATTACGGTTATGGGGCGCAAGTGTGGGATATATTTATGCAGCATGGGATGCAGTTGGATACCACTTCTCCATCCAAAGTTACTAATTTACAGAGTCCAAGTCACACACCCTGGAAGACTTCAAATAACCCGTATGTAAGTGTTAGATGGACACATGCCTTAGATGCAGAAAGTGGCATAGCGAGTTATTCCGTTGCCTGGGATAAAAGTCCACTTACTACTCCAGATACCCAGGCAGATGTAGGTGCTATTAATAGCCTCATCAGCAATCGGTTGGAAGATGTCTATTTACCTTTTGGTTGGTGGTTTCATATCAGGGGGGTAGATAGGGCAGGTAACTGGGGACCTGCTGAGCATCTTGGTCCTTTTCTTATTGATACCATTCCTCCAAAGGCAGAGTTAGTTCCTGAAAGTGTTCCTG
>JBFLXS010000052.1 GCA_040755795.1 bacterium
CCAAAAATGTTATTATAAAATAATAAACGTGTTCTTCAATTTTGTAATATTAAACCTCTTTTTGTCTTAACTAAGAGCATAAATCTCACTCTATAAAGTTATAAATGCTTTCACAGACAAAGATGCCTTGACCCTAAGGATAGGACTGACTGTTGTTATGAAGGTCATATGGTTGAACATATTTACGGTGTTATTTTTGCCAAACTACCCTATTAATATAGTTGGTATATGAAATAATAATTCTTAAAACTTTTTCAGATACATTTTCCATACTATAGTCTTCAACATATCTAATTGTTCTATTGTCTTGGTGATCTAAAAAACTCAATGCTTGAAGTATATTTTCTTTCTTTAATCCAACCATCATGACTGCTGCTTCTTCCATAGCTTCTGGTCTCTCGTGAGCTTCTCTAATATTAAGTGCTTTAAACTTTAGGATAGAAGACTCTTCACTAATTGTACCTGAATCACTTAAGACTGTTTTTGATTCAATTTGAAGTTTATTGTAATCAATGAATCCCAATGGTTTTAATGTTTGAATGAGAGGATTAAATTTTATGCCTTTCATCTCAATCATTTTGCGAGTTCTTGGGTGAGTCGAAATAATAACCGGCAATTGGTATAGATCTGCTAGTGTGTTAAGTGTGTTTACTAAATCTATAAAGTTATCAGAATTGATATTTTCTTCCCTATGTGCAGATACTAAAAAATACTTTCCTGGTTCTAGTCCTAGTTTTTTTAATATATCTGACTGATCAATTTCTGTTTTCTTACTCATTAGTACTTCATACATTGGGCTACCTGTTTTAATGATACGATCGGCTGGGAATCCCTCGTTTAATAAGTATTCTCTTGCAATAGAGCTATACGGTAAATTTATATCAGATATATGATCTACAATTTTTCTGTTTGTTTCTTCAGGTACTCTTTGATCAAAACATCTATTACCCGCTTCCATATGGAATATTGGAATATGTCGGCGTTTAGCAGCTATAGCAGTTAAGCAACTGTTCGTATCACCTAATACTAAAAAGGCGTCTGGTTTTACTTCTTCTAGAATAGGATCAATCTTAATTAGGATATTACCAATCGTTTCAATTGCTGTACCTATTGCTGCATTTAAGAAGTAATCGGGCTTTTTTAAATTTAAGTCTTTAAAAAATACTTCATTTAATTCGTAATCATAGTTTTGTCCAGTATGAACTAAAACATGTTCAATAGCCTCAGAGTTATTCAGTTTGTGAATAACAGCTGAAAGCCTAATGATTTCGGGTCTAGTTCCTACTACAGTCATTACCTTTAGTTTCTTCATCATTATACCTCCACGAAAATTGTATCTGGTTTTTCAGGGTCAAATGTTTCATTTGCCCACATCACTGTTACCATGTCTGTATTGCCTAGGTTTTCGATATTATGTGTATACCCAGGTGGGATATCTACCACTTGCAGTTTATCACCGCTGACGTGATATTCAATGATATTTTGTTCATCAATCTTTCTAAATCGAATGACACCAATACCACTTACCACCAAAAACTTCTCGTTTTTGGTGTGGTGCCAGTGATTTCCTTTGACTATCCCGGGCTTTGATATGTTAATCGACACTTGACCTCTGTCAGGTGTTTTAAGAAACTCAGTGAATGAACCACGATGATCGATGTTCATTTTTAAATCATAACTGAATTGATCGGTCGGTAGATAGCTTAAGTAATTAGCATATAATTTTTTGGTGAATGGGTCTATGGTGCTTGGGATAAAACGGTTTTTTCTACTCTCTTTGAATGAATATAATAAATCCACAATCTCACCTAATTTGACAGTGTGAACTGGTTCAACATAACAAAACTCATCTTTTCTATTCTCTCGACCATTTAAAGCGTAGATGAGTTCTTTAACAAGATCATCGATATAAATTAAGTTCATAACCACATTTCGGTCGTTAATTGTAATCGGTAAATCATTGGCGATATTATATGAGAAGGTTGCTATAGCGCTGTTATAGTTTGGTCTACACCATTTTCCAAAAACATTTGGAAAACGGTAAACTAGAACTCTTGCATTAGTTTCTTCACTGTAACTGAATAGCAAATCCTCACCAGCTTTTTTACTAATTCCGTATGGATTATCTAGTAATGCTTGTATCGATGACGCAAGCATGATAGGTGACTTGTTTTGATATCTTTTAAGGTTCTCTAAAAGAACCGACGTAAAACCAAAATTGCCTTCTAGGAACTCTTTTTGGTCTTTAGGTCTATTAATGCCAGCTAAATGAAATACAAATTCACAGTCCTTAGAATAATTATCTAACTCTTCTAGTGTTGAATCCATATCATATTCATAAATATCTGTGTACTTTTGATTTTTCAGCTCAGCGATTAAGTTTTTACCGATGAAACCTTTAGCACCCGTAACGAGTATTTTCATAATACACCTACCTTATTTAAATAAGTCTAGTTTGAGTAATAGTTTTTTCATACCTTCAATATCCAGTCTAGATGTATTATGTGAATGGTATGAATCAGCTAATACAAGTTCCTTACTACCTTTTTCAATGAATTTGTCGTAATTTAAGTTTCTGTTATCTGCTGGAATCTTAAAGAATCCACCTAAATCAACAGCTTTATTCATTTCTTCTTGTGTCACTAATACTTCATATAATTTTTCACCATGTCTAGTACCAATATAGACCGGTTCGATTGAACATTTTGTTAAATCGAGTACAGCTTTGGCAAGTACATCAATACTTGCTGCTGGGGCTTTTTGAACAAAAAGATCACCTTGTTCACCATGTTCAAATGCATATAAAACCAAATCAACAGCGTCTTCTAAAGTCATCATAAAACGAGTCATTTCAGGATTTGTTATTGTGATCGGTTTGTTTTCGTGTATTTGATCTAAGAAAAGAGGAATTACAGATCCGCGAGATGCCATAACATTGCCATATCGAGTTAAACATAATACCGTATCATTCTTTCTTAGCTGTCTCGATCTTGCAATTACATTTTTCTCCATCATAGCCTTACTCATACCCATTGCATTAATAGGATATGCAGCCTTATCAGTCGATAAGAAAATGGCCTTTTTAATACCGTTTTTAACACAAGCACTAATAACATTATCACTTCCCAAGATGTTCGTTTTAACTGCTTCAATTGGGTAGAATTCGCACGAAGGCACTTGTTTTAGCGCTGCTGCATGAAAAACATAATCAACACCAATAAAAGCACCCTCGATGGAATCGTAATCTCTTACATCTCCCATGTAGAATTTAAGTTTATCGTTATTATAGTACTTTCTCATGTCTTCTTGCTTTTTTTCATCTCTAGATAGAATTCGAATTTCTTTTATATCACTTGATAAAAATCGTGAAACAACTGCATTACCAAACGATCCTGTACCTCCGGTAACCAATAGTATTTTTTCTTTAAACATATAATTTCTCCTTTTCTTCTAGTCGTTTTGAATCACCATATATTAGCCTAATATTTACACTTGTAACAATTACTATAAATGGAATGAGTGAAATAATGTTTATTAGAATTAAATGATTCCATTTCATAATCCAATCCCAAAATATAAAAGTTAAAATGAACTTTAGAAATACTCCTACTATGTATGAATAGAATTGTGCTCTAAGTATATTCATTCCATTTGAAAATGTTGATTGTATTGCTATAGTAGAAAATATCACTCCATATATTGCCATGATTACTAAGTTGGAAATATCAACTGTAAAACTGTTTATACCTAACCATATGTTAAATAGGAATTGAGACAAGAATATTATAATCAATTGAACAATAACCAATAACATCAAAACAATATGAGTGTATAAATACGTTTTTTTTATCCATTCATGCCTTTTTTCATGAAGGGCTTTTGTAACTGCAGACCAAATAGGGATCAATAGAATAGATAACATAACAGGAGCTAATGTAAATAGTTTGTAGTAAAATTGGTAATCGATCACACTAGATGGATTTAGGACTTGACTTATAAATAATTCGTTTGTCGCGTTAATTAATAAATACATTATTTGAATAAAAAAGAAAAGTCCACCGATATTAATTACACTTTGTGAAAATTTAAAATCCAAGTTTTTCAGTTTGGGTCTCATTTTTCTATATTTTCCTAAGAAAAGAACTAGAGTGATTACTAAAGTGGGGACGTTTGTTGCCAAAACGTAAAAAATGGAAACATAAACGAGCTTATCGCTCAAGTTACCAGTATTTAAAAGAGTGATAAAAATAAAAATAGATAAGCTTGTTACAAGTGATAAAAAGTTAACTAGAAATGGTTTTTGTAATGCATAGAGTAAAGAATAGATAAGCTTTAACGTGAAATGAAGCAAAATACCAAACAGTGATATCATAAATGCAACTCTTATTGTTGAATTTTGAATGATATTAGAAGATACATTAAATATTTTATTATAGTTTAGAAATTGGCTCAAGATAATTGCGACTAAGAATACGAAAACTGACAAAATTGAAAAAATAAAATACGAACCAGTTATATATTTTGATGACTTCAAGTCGTCCCTATCTGCAATTGTTTTTACCAAATAATTTCTCAATCCATTCCCAATTCCTAAATCAAATGTCAATATCCAAGTTAGAATTGACAAAATAGTAAACCATAACCCAAGGTACGTATCATTGGAAAAATATCTCAAGTAGGCTGGAACAGTTAATAATGATAATATGACTGAACCACCTTTTAATATTATAGTAATTAGAATATTGAATATTAAATTTCGTGAATCATTATCAATTTTTTTTATAAGTTGCAATTTCTTTCTCATCCTTTTCAATTACTATTCTATTACGATATATAACCCATATTATAAACATAAATAATGTAGCAATCAATGATTGTTTTGTCTGTAATAATTGATTGTTATTTGGGATATACATTATAAATATTGTTAGATGCGCAAAGACTACAATAGACACTGGATCACGATTTACAATAGAATATTTCCATGCCCTTGCAAATAAAAAAACACCAAAAGATACAATTAATATCGCCCCAAAAAAAGTAAAATCTGAAGCAATCCATGGGAAAATACTTATCCAGTTTGAATAACCATCGTATCCGTAAACATCATTAATTCGTTCTCCATAAGTTGGTGAATATGAAGAATCCGAAATATTAAAAGTTCTAGTTATAATCTCTCTAAAAGCAAATGAACTTCCCATCCCCATTGAGGACTCATAGGGCAAATTAAGTGATAAATATAACCCATAATAACCATTTGAAAAATAATTAAAAAACAAAATTACTGGTTTTTTAAAATCGGTTGGGACCATTCTGACAATAGGATGTTCTAAGTTTGAAAAAGCTCTTCCGTCAATTGTTTCAATACTCAAGTTCCATCTTTCTACCCTTGAACCAATATTGCTGATAAAAAATCCAAGGAACAATATAGCGAAGAGAGTTGAAATGATAAATATTTTTGGCTTTATTTTTTTACTAGAGTTGATTAGTTTAATTATTATTGGAATTAAAAAGTATATTAGCATATCACCTATCATTTTTTGGTTCCCATCAAAAATAATTACATGCCAAAGTGATAAAGCATAGTTAAGTAAAACTAAAGCTTTGAATGAAAAGGATAGTTTGTTGAAGAAGTAAATACCAAGCACCTTAACAAAAATATCAAAAATGTATATGTATGATAATAACCAAAATGAATAGGTAAATATAAAATCTTTATTTCCATATGATGTGGTTAAAATATCAAAAATCGACGAATTAGGAGCAATACTTACTCCATATACAATAGTTTTCTCTATGATTATTAAGAAATATAGGATAGTCATAAACACAATTAGTATTTTTAATGCGCGAAAACCGTAATTAAATCTGATTGGTCTTTTTGAATAATAGATATGTACATCAGACTCAATTCCTCTATGATATCCAAAAATAGCAAAAATCGAGAATATAATCATAAACCCTAAGACTATTATTTTGTTATATTGGACATACTCCCAAGGACCAAAAAAATTAGCCAAAAGTGTTGTAACTATATATATTATGAATATTTTCAGTGGCAAATATAATTTTTTTCTCATTTGTTATCCTTTAAGTTTATTAAAAATACTATTTCGGTATTCATATGAATGCCTTTTATTAAAAAGTAATGATGAGTTTGCATTAATTTTTTGTGCTATTTCATCATAATTTTGGATTATGTTCTGCAAGTATACTATTAAACTATCTATAGTTGTGGCATTAAACCCTATTTGATTATTTACTATATATTGTGCTGAATTGATTTCAGATGGACCATATATTATTATAGGTCTTCCCGCAGAAATATATTCCGTGATTTTTGTCGATAAAGAGTATTTTGTGTACTCAATATTTTCTTGTTTAAACGATTCTACATGTATTAATATATCAGCTTTCCTTATTAAGACCTGCGCTTTCGTATTGTCAACTTCATTGAATATTCTGCTATTTTTGAAGTTGAATAGATGCTGATACTTGTTGTAATGCCCCTTAGGAACATATATGTTAAACATAAAGGGTACATTCATTAATCGTTGGGAATCCAGAAGTTTGCACATTTCCATTATAGTTTCAATTCTTCCTATATGTAACCCACCCATATATAACAACTGAAATTCTTTTCCATCTTTCAATCCTAAGTTTGTTAGGTTATTGTTAGTTAGAATATTACCAATAACATGGAATTCAATATTTTTAAAGCGATTTTCATACTCTTTTTTCATGAGGTCACTTATAACAAGTGCATTTCTTGATTTAGTCATCTGATTATAAATTTTCCCTAATATTAATCGATTTATAAGACGATTTTTAACTATGTTGAAACTTGTATCAATCCAGTTATCCATAAAATGATAAATGACATTTATATCCAATAGTTTACTTAAGTATGAAGAAAAGTTTATTGCAAAATATGACTCGCCAATCGTGTAAATAATATCTGGGTTGAACTCTTTTATTCTTTGAATATTTTTCTTCGAAAGAACATGGAAAAGACTCTTAGTATATTTAACATATTCTTTGATTTTTGCATATCTAACCTTATTAAACTTACTCCTAAGTTCAAATGGCATATCATTTATAATTTTTTTGTTTTTTGATATTTGAAATGACTCAAAATAGGGTAATTGTTGATCTTGGTATTTCACACTTCTTAAGTTATATACTTCCATCAAATTATAATGAAAAAGCAAGTTTCTTAGCGTGATTCCTAATGGAGTGTTTTCTTGTAAAGAATAATTGTTGACAATTAAAATATTCATATTTCAATCCTAATCAATTTATACAAATTTCTAGTTACTTTAAAATTAATAGAAAGTGAAAAAAGATATAGTTTTTTTCTGATATCTACTCTTGAAAAAATAATTTTTAAAAATATTTTTCTTGACATACGTGTTATTATCTTAATATATTCTTTTTCATAACTATTGAATTTAATCAAGAATGAAGCGATTGTTAATACCACTCTCATTATAATTAGATTCATTTGATTACTTGTAATTTCATTATTTTTTTTCATTAATTCAACTATGTTAATTATCTGTAGAGCGGAAGCGACTTTTTTGTTAAAACCTGAATTATTCGCACTACCATCCCTATTATTATATATATTAATAGCATGATTATTAATTACAATTTTATTTGCTCTTTTTAGCACTCTGAGCTGAAACTCTAAATCTTCAAGATGATGTATTTTCTCATTAAGCAAAATCCCAGATAAGAGTTCACGCTTATAGACGTATAACCATAGTGAAATTGGGAAATTATTTATAGCGATATTATTAATCGCTTCTTCTCCATTAATAATTTTCTTTTTTATATTAGAGATAAATATCGGTTTTTTGTCTCTTTCAATAACAATGGATGCACACACTTCTGCATCATGCTCTTTTATATTCTTCATGAGGATAGCGAAAGCATCACTTTTTATTTCATCATCAGAGTCCATAAAAGTAACATATTCACCACTTACATATCTCAATCCTATGTTCCTAGCGCTTGAAACGCCACCATTTACTTTATCGTACAACTTAATAAAACTATATTTTTTTTCGTATTCTTTGCATTTCGAAAAACTATCATCAGTAGAACCGTCATTAACGAGTATAATTTCGAATTCTGTAAATGTTTGTTTCAAAATACTTTGTATGCAATTATCAATGAAATTACTTACATTATAAACTGGAATAACAACTGAGAGCATATAGTTAATAGCAAAAAACACTGCTTCTCCTTTCAAAATAAAATTCTAACACATAATCTTAGATTCGAAATCATATATTTCATACTAAACGAATGCCAATGAAGATATAGAGATCAACTTATTAATAATAATCTATTATAAGAAGGATTCTTATTCGTTTATTTCCTCTAAACTGTAACAAGCGTATTAATGTACTTCCGAGACCTAATATGAGATTTATTTGGAATATTTTCATAATTCCAATCGATCCATGAAGTTTTTAGTTACTTCAGCGTATTTTTTAAAATCAAACATATCATTGTTACATATAGCTTTTTGTTTAAGATTTTGATAGTCATCAATTAATTCATCTACACGATATGTTAGTTCATTTATATCGTTCAAGAGAACAGTTGCCTCATGAAGAAAACGATGATTAATAGAGATATTCCTATCAGTTATTACTGGTGTTGAGGTAGTAGTACTCTCAACATATTTGGTTGGAAAACCAGCTTTAGATACTCTATTCCCATATCTAAATAATATAGAAAAATGCGAGTTCATTACTATTCGCAAACTATCAATATGCGAAATTCTACCCAAAAATTTAACGTTCTTTATTTTTTCATGTTTGTATTTTTTCATAAATTCATCCTCATTCATTCCAATGACGTATAGTACTAGATCATCTCTTGTGCAATTAGTAAACCATTTAACTATGCTCAAAATGTTATCTTTTGAAACTCCTGGATTACCAGAGTATGAAAATACATATTTCCCTGAATTATTACTAGGGCTCTTGTTGATCCATTTCATATCTTCTAGGTCAACTAATGGTGGTATGACGACTTTGTTTTTATGGTGAGCATAATATAAGCTTAAATAGTCACTAATAAGAATCAATCCATCCACTTTTTTTGATATTACTCTCATTCTATAGAAAGAATCTATTCCTTTTATTAAGCCACCAATCAAGTTCATCCCTTTGATAGAGTACCATTCTGTGATGTCAAACACTAACTTTATGTTTCTTTTCTTACATAGCAATTTCAGTTTTATTGAAGGAATTGATGGGAAATTGTATGCAATAATGACATCGTAATTTCCCGTGTTTATTACATCTCTTACATCTTTGATACTTAAATAAAAACGAAATTTAGATTTCGAAATGTTCACTCCCTTATGAACTAGGAAATCATTAAATAAAAATTGCGACTTATCAGTTTGTTGATTGCTGTCAACACCAAAGAATTCTACATTGTATCCTAGAGTTCTCAGAATTTTTCCGTTAGATATAACCCGGTGAGCAGCAGCGTTTTTATCTGGAAGTTCAAATCCTCCAATATAAAGTACTTTTTTTTTCATGAGCTATTCACCTATCTTTAGTCTTTTGATAAACTATCACAGTAAAAACTTATTGCTTCCTTTATTCCCAACTTAAAATCATATTCAGGTTTATAGTTGAGCATTCCTTTTGCTTTGCTGATATCTGCATTACTATGCTTAATATCACCTTTTCTTTCAATAGTGAATATTGGTTCGATGTCAACATTCAATTCCTTGCAAATATGTTTATACAAATCGATCAGATATTCTCTACCACCATAAGCAATGTTAAATACTTCTCCTGAAAACTCACTGCTTGAATAGCATGCCTTTAGATTTGCTTCTACTACATTTTTTATATAAGTAAAATCTCTACTTTGATTACCATCACCGTTTATGGTTGGTCTTTCATTTTTTAGCAATTGTTTAATAAATTTTGGTATCACAGCAGCATAAGATCCGTCCGGATTTTGTCTTTTGCCAAATACATTGAAGTATCTAAGACCGTAGGTATCTAAATTATATAATTTTTTATATACCTTTCCATATTCTTCATTTGTTCTCTTTGTTATCGCATAAGGGGAAAGTAAATTACCTTCTTTTCCTTCAACTTTAGGTAAATTTGGATCATCACCATAAACAGATGAGCTAGAAGCATAAACAAATTTCTTTACTTTATTTTGCCTAGCTGCTTCAAGCATATTTAATGTACCCTTTATATTAATTTCTTCATATAATAATGGCATCTCAATGCTTCTTGGTACACTACCCCAAGCAGCTTGATGTAAAACAAAATCAACTCCGGAACAAGCCTTTAAACAAGTATCAAAGTCCCTAATATCTCCAAGAATAAATTCGTATTTCGGATTGTGTATGAACAAATCAACATTTTCTTGGAAACCAGTTGATAAATTATCTAGACACCTTACCTGATATCCCATTTCAAGAATAGATTCGACTAAATTTGAACCAATGAATCCTGCTCCACCAGTAACTAGAAATATGGAATTTTCGGGGAATTTCAACTCAGTATAACTCATAAAAATTCACCTCTCATAATCTAAAATAGTTGTATCCCAACTCTTCATATTCTGTTCTATCTAGAACACTTTTTATGTCAATCAAAACTCTATTACTATATGGAACATTTTTGTAAAGCGCATTTATATCTGTTCGGTTCATATTTTTAAATTCATCATGGCTTACAGCAACTATAATGGCATCCATATCTTTTATTGAGTTTACATCAGTTAATCTTATTTTATACTCATGAAAAGCTTCATCTGAATTTGCTTGAGGATCTACAACAATAGGAACAATACCATATTCCTTTAGTTCATGATATATATCTATAACTCTAGTATTCCTGATGTCAGGGCAGTTTTCCTTAAATGTTAATCCTAATATAGCAATTTTTGCACTTTTTACGGAAATATCTGCCTTGATTAATTGTTTAATCACATTTTCAACAACGTATTTCCCCATGTCGTCATTGATTTTACGACCAGATAATATTATTTGAGAGTGATAACCAACTTGTTCTGCTTTATAAGTTAAGTAGTAAGGATCTACACCAATACAATGACCACCAACCAATCCTGGAGTGAACTTTAGAAAGTTCCATTTAGTACCAGCAGCTTCTAAAACTGATTTAGTATCAATTCCAAGCTTATTAAAAATAATAGATAATTCATTCATAAAAGCAATATTAATATCTCTTTGTGAATTTTCTATTACCTTTGCTGCTTCAGCAACTTTGATAGACTTAGCTCTGTATACTCCAGCATCTACCACTAATTCATATACACTAGCAATGATACTTAAGGATTCATCATCCATGCCTGCAACTATTTTGACAATAGTTTCAAGTCTATGAATTTTATCACCCGGGTTAATTCTTTCTGGAGAGTATCCAACTTTAAAATCAATACCACATTTTAAGCCAGATTCCTTTTCAAGAATAGGAATGCAAATGTCCTCAGTAACTCCTGGATAAACTGTAGATTCATAAACAACGATAGATCCTTTTACTAAATTTCTTCCTACTGTACGCGATGCTGATTCTACTGGTCGTAAATCCGGTGTATGATCTGAATTTACTGGTGTAGGAACTGCAACAATATGAAACTTAGCGTTCCTGAGCTGTGTTTCATCACTTGTGAACTCAACAGTAGTATTTCTAATTACATCATTTCCAACTTCCTTTGTTGGATCAATGCCACTTTTATAAAGTTCAATCTTTTCTTTAGATATATCAAATCCAATCACATTAGCCTTTCTTGCGAATGATACTGCTATTGGCATACCAACATAACCTAGTCCGATTATTGATATTTTTTCATCTTTTCTCAATATTTTTTCATACAAATTCATTTTCATGGCTCCTAATAATATTAATTTCTTGAAGATAAGCATTAATAACTTTGTTTCTATCAAACTCTTGTTCCATTTTTTTTCGAGCATTAAAACCCATTGTTTTTTTCATTTCATAGGGAAGTTTAATAAATTCTTCCACAGCTCCAATAACTCCATGAACACTCATTGGCTCAAAGCCAATCCCACTTATTCCATCATCAAATGTTTCTTTGCATCCAGGTACATTTGTCGCTAAGATTGGTCGCCCTATGGAAGCTGCTTCAAGCAAAACATTAGAAATACCTTCATGATATGATGGAAGAATGACAGCGTGACAAGATTTAATATGCTCACGAACATCATCCAATTGTCCATGATATTGGATTATATTGAGTTTATTCAACTCTCCAAGTTTTTCAGAGTATTCATCTTCACAAAAACCAATTATATGAAATTCTATTTTCTCTCTATATTTTTTTATATGTTTTGCTGCTTCAATAAGCTCATTAATTCCTTTATTTTCCATTATTCTTCCAATAAACAAGAAGCGAATAATCCCATCATCAATTGGATAATTCTCAAAACTATATTGTTCCAAGTTCACACCAGAACCAGGAATCACTTTGTAGTTATTCTTTACGATTTTCCATCTAATAAAAGAAAGCTTATTTGACTGATTTTGAAAAAACACACAATTAGCCTTTCTTAATCCAATTCTATACAAAAATAGAGTAAACTTTTGAACAATTCCTTTGTTTTCAATTGAAGTCCCTAATCCAGTAATATTTGTGATATAAGGTATTTTACTAATTCTACATATAATGCCACCATATATATTTGGTTTTATGGTATATGTTAGCACAAGATCTGGCTTAATATCTTTTATTATTCTTCTATACTTGCAAATCAATTTTAAATCATTAACTGGATTTGTCCCACGTCTATCAATATTCGTTTCTATGAACTGACATCCTATCTCTTCTAACTTAGGTATGTATTTATCATATGGCAAAGAAATATACACTTCCTCTCCTTGCTTAATCAGTCTTTGTAAGAGCTCTTTTCGAAACTTATATAATCCCATTCCAAAGTTGGACAACACCAATATTTTCATATATGAAGTCTCCTAATTGGAACACCGACATATGTACCTGGTTCGATAATATCGTTAATTACGACACCGCCAGCTCCAACAATACAATCATCATAAATTACAATATCATTTATAACTATACTTCCAATACCTAACCAAGTTCTTTTTCCAATTTTCACATTACCGGCACATCTTACACCAGGTGATATATGTACAAAATCATCAATAATATTATCGTGATCTAAACTTGAACTGGTATTGATTATACACCCTTTACCAATTTTACAATTATTGTTGATGACAACACCGGCCATTACAGCAGTACACACATCTATTTCAACTTCACTATTGATTACAGCACTAGGATGTACAAGGGTCACTAAATGATATTCCTGTAGTAATAATTCACTACAAATTCTTTCCCTGACCCTATTATCTCCAATAGCAACAAAAAAATCAGAATTCTCTTTGAATTTATAGATATCTGCAGTAGTTCCTATAATTTTATGTTCTGATGAAATTTGATTGGTCACTTTATCATCAATAAACGAAACATTTTGCCAAATATTCATTTTTTTAGCGATATCAGAAACAACTCTACCATGGCTACCAGCGCCGATAATAACTAGATTTTTTCTCATTTAATTATTTCCTTAATCCAATTGGTGTGTTAAGATTATATTTCCTGAATTCTATATTTCTTTAACATGTTCGTTACCTATAAATGGTTCATTGGTTACAGAGGAGTTTGAATTTATTCCTTCTTTGATAATAACCTTTTTAATTGTCAATAATATAATCTTCAAATCAAATAAGAATTTTACATTATCAACATAATATACATCAAGATTGAATTTATCTTCCCAACTTATAGCATTTCTCCCATTAACTTGAGCATATCCAGAAAGACCTGGTCGAACTTCATGTCTTCTTTTCTGGTGATCGTTATATAAATCTAAATAGTTTACAAGTAAAGGTCTTGGTCCGATTAAACTCATTTCTCCTTTTAATATATTGATTAGTTCAGGAAGCTCATCAAGTGAAGTTGCTCTTAAAAATTTCCCGAATTTAGTCAGTCTTACTGAATCATCAAGCAAATTCCCATGAATGTCTTTTTGTTCTGTCATCGTTCTAAACTTATACATTGTAAATATTTTTCCATTAAGACCAGGACGATTTTGTTTAAATAATATAGGAGAACCAAGTTTAACTCGTACAAGAACTGCAATAAAAATTAGAATTGGTGATAGCATCAATAATGCTAGCAAACTTAAAACTATATCAAAGGGTCTCTTTATCATTTTCTCATATATTCTTTTTTTATGCATGAACGAATAAACCTCTTATTGCTTTAATTACTCTATTCTGCTGTTCTATAGACATCTTAGAATCACTTGGTAGACATAGACCCCGTGCAAACAAATCATCTGACACTCTATTTCCAATAAAGTCGTACTTCTCAAAGAATGGTTGTAAATGCATGGGTTTCCATAGTGGTCTAGATTCGATATTTTCTTTTTCGAGTGTTAGGATTAAATCAATTGGACTTATCTTTCCTTTTAAAGTAATACTTGTTAACCAACAGTTGGAATAATTCCATTCATTCAATGGCATGAACTCTATGTCTTGAATGTCTTTTAAGGATTCTTTATAGTAATGATATATTTGTCTTTTCTTCTCGATCCTTTGATCTAATACTTTTAATTGTCCGCGACCGACACCTGCAACCACATTGCTCATCCTATAATTAAAACCTAATTCAGAATGTTGATAATGTCTTGCTTGATCTCTAGCTTGTGTTGACCAAAAACGTACCTTTTGAATTCTTTCAGCATTATTTGATACAAGCATTCCACCACCAGAGGTTGTAATAATCTTGTTACCATTGAAACTAAAAATCCCAAAATCACCAAAGGTACCAGTATATTTACCTTTATATGTAGTTCCTAGTGATTCAGCAGCATCTTCTATCAATGTGACTTTATATTTTTTACACAAATCTACAATTTTATCCATATCTGCAGATAATCCGTAGAGGTGAACAACGATAACCGCTTTTGCATTAGGATATTTAATTAATGCTTCTTCAAGATATTTAGGACTCATATTCCATGTTTCATAGTCACTATCAATAAAAACCGGAATCGCATTTTCATAAATAATAGGATTAGCAGTAGCAGAGAATGTTAAGGACTGACATAAAACAATGTCACCTTGTTTAACTCCAGCCGCTTTCAGAGCCATTTGAATAGCTGCCGTGCCAGAAACCAATGCAGCAGCGTGACCAATACCTACTTTTGCAGCTATCTCATTTTCAAATGCAGTGACATTAGGTCCTAGTGGTGCGATCCAATTCGTATCAAATGCTTCTTTTACATATTGTTGTTCATAACCTTCATCACTCATATGTGGTGATGATAATAGAATTTTTTCGTTCATTATATTCATCCTCGTTGTCTAAAGACTAAAAAATTGTATAATCTTATCTTTTGAATATCCAAATTGCATAAGTTTGTTAAATATGCTCTCATTGTTTGTATAACTAGATATCAATATACCATCGTGTTCGTAATTACTTATTGAGTCCTTTGATATAATTGGGGTTGATCCAATCCTGTGTCCGATTTTATCTATGCTGTCATCTATAATAGCTTGAGCTTTGATGCTTACAACCTTGCTACTTTTAATCGCGTTGAGTAGTATCTCACATACTTCACCAGCACCATATAATAGAATGTTTTTGAAACCTTTACTCTCGATTTGAATTAGAAAGCTTTCAATGTTTTCTTTTGCTGAGTTATAGAGTTTTTGAGATGCGTTTAAGTAACTAATATTTAATACCTTGATTCTTTCACTACCCTTTTTCGTGATAAAATACTCTACATTTTTGGTAGAGTGTTTTTGTCTTTTAATGAGTTTATCTTTTTCGTATGTATCTAAATACTCATTGATCATACTAACCGCAATCCCAATCGCTTGGCTCATCTCACGCTGCGTGATATGGGAGTTCTTTTCGATCATGTCTAAGATCATATATTCTTTATAAAGAATCGTCGGTTTAAAAAAACTATTATCGCTCAAATGAAAGTCCTCCATTGTTCGCTTAATGAATGATTACATTTTACATCAATGACAAAACAATTACAAGCAAAAATCACTAATTTGTTTGAAAATCGAACATTCTTTTCAAAACCTTTTCACCAAACCCTAAAAA